>NZ_JBCOCI010000096.1:0-17130 GCF_040929485.1 Phocaeicola sp. RTP21198st1_B8_RTP21198_201120
ATCTTTTCTTGCATATATTATTAAGATATGTAAATGATTTCGTGCCGCAAAGATACTCAGAAAAAATAAAAATCCGTCATGCTGTTGAGGCTTTTTATAATTGAATTGGAAAAACTTTGTTCTTCCTGCTTCCTTGTGGGAAAATATGCAAAAAAAGATTGGAAAGTTTAGGAAATGTCGGCTAGTATGTAGATCACGGGCTGTCCGACAAGCGCTTGAGGGGCAGTCCGTTTTTTTGTGAATAATATTTTATTTTTTGTCAGTTTGTTCTTTCAACAAATCACGGATTTCTGTAAGTAATACCTCCTCCTTGCTGGGGGCAGGCGGGGCAGCGGGAGCAGGGACTTCTTCTTTCTTGCGATTCAGTTTGGCAAGTAATCTTATAAATAAGAATATAGAAAAAGCAATGATGATAAAGTCGAAAGTGGCTTGTAGGAAGTTGCCATAATTCAACGTTACGGCAGCTTTTTCAACTCCATCCACTACTTCGGCCGGCTTTAATTGTAGTTTCAAATCTGTAAAGTTCACGCCACCTACCAGCAATCCGATGGGAGGCATGATGACATCGGCCACAATGGAAGATACTATTTTACCGAAGGCTCCACCGATGATGACACCGACTGCCATGTCAATGACGTTTCCGCGCATTGCGAACGCCTTAAAATCTTGCAAGAAGCTACTTTTTCCCATTTTTTTTTATTTTAATATGAATTTATGTGCGAATATAAAAACAAATTCTTATTTTTGCACCGCGTTTAGGAAATAAATACTAAACGTTTAACAACATTCCAACGTAGAGTGTTTAAAAGCTATATTATAAAACCTTTAAAATTTAAACAAAATGATTAAAGTAGGTATTAACGGATTTGGTCGTATCGGCCGTTTTGTATTCCGTGCAGCTCAGAAAAGAAACGATATTCAGATCGTAGGTATCAATGACCTTTGCCCGGTTGATTACTTAGCATATATGTTGAAGTATGACACTATGCACGGACAATTTGACGGTACTATCGAAGCTGACGTAGAAAATAGCAAATTGATCGTGAACGGCAATGCAATCCGCGTAACAGCTGAAAGAAATCCGGCTGACTTGAAGTGGGATGCAATCGGTGCTGAATACGTAGTTGAATCTACTGGTTTGTTCTTGACTAAAGAAAAAGCTCAGGCTCATATCGAAGCTGGTGCTAAATATGTAGTTATGTCAGCTCCTTCTAAAGATGATACTCCGATGTTCGTTTGCGGTGTAAACGAAAAGACTTATGTTAAAGGTACTCAGTTCGTTTCTAATGCTTCTTGTACTACTAACTGTTTGGCTCCTATCGCTAAGGTATTGAATGACAAATGGGGTATCACTGACGGTTTGATGACTACAGTTCACTCTACAACAGCTACTCAGAAAACAGTTGACGGTCCTTCTATGAAAGACTGGAGAGGTGGTCGTGCTGCTTCTGGCAACATTATCCCTTCATCTACTGGTGCTGCTAAAGCTGTAGGTAAAGTTATTCCTGAATTGAACGGTAAATTGACTGGTATGTCAATGCGTGTTCCGACTTTGGATGTTTCTGTAGTTGACTTGACAGTTAACTTGGCTAAACCGGCTACATACGCTGAAATCTGTGCAGCTATGAAAGAAGCTTCTGAAGGTGAATTGGCTGGTGTTTTGGGTTACACTGAAGATGCAGTTGTTTCTTCTGACTTCTTGGGTGACACTCGTACTTCTATTTTCGACGCTAAAGCTGGTATCGCTTTGACTGATACTTTTGTTAAGGTGGTTTCTTGGTATGACAACGAAATCGGTTACTCTAACAAAGTATTGGATTTGATTGCTCACATGGCTTCTGTAAACTGCTAATCAGTTAAAAACCATATAGTGAAAGCCGTCTGAAGTAATTCAGGCGGCTTTTTTTATGTAGTTTTGCGTGGTAAGTTGCACATTTTCGTTATCTTTGTGCGACTGTTACAAAAACTTAGGATGGAAAAGTACGATTTGATAACGATATTAGGACCTACCGCTTCAGGAAAGACTCCTTTGGCAGCGGCTTTAGCTTACAAGTTAGATACCGAAATTATCAGTGGAGATAGCCGGCAGGTATATCGCCGGATGGATTTAGGTACGGGAAAAGATTTGGAAGACTATATCGTGAATGGACAGCAAATTCCTTACCATCTGATAGACATTGTAGACCCCGGATACAAATATAATGTATTTGAATTTCAACGTGATTTTTTGAATGCCTATGACCAAGTGAGATGGAAGGAAAAAATTCCTATATTATGCGGAGGTACGGGGATGTATCTTGAATCCGTGCTGAAAGGATATAGGCTGCTTCCTGTTCCAGAGAATCCTAAACTTAGGGACTCATTAGCGGGTAAATCATTAGCGGAACTCACCCGGTTGTTGTCAACTTACAAGAAACTTCATAACTCTACGGACGTAGATACTGTAAAACGAGCTATCCGGGCCATTGAAATAGAAGAGTATTACAAGCACCAATCAGCGGAATGCCGTGAGTTTCCGCAAATTCATAGTTTGATCATTGGAGTGGATATAGCCCGTGAGTTACGTCGTGAAAAAATATCCCACCGTTTGAAGCAGCGTTTGGATGAAGGGATGGTAAACGAAGTAAGGGCTTTGTTGGATAGTGGTATTTCTTCCGAGGATTTGATTTATTACGGATTGGAATATAAGTATTTGACTTTATATGTTTTGGGTGAACTTTCTTTCAATGAAATGTTTCATCAATTGGAAATAGCTATCCATCAATTTGCCAAGCGGCAGATGACCTGGTTCCGGGGCATGGAACGGCGAGGGGTCACTATACATTGGCTGGATGCTTGCCTGCCTATGGAAGATAAGGTGGAAAAAATCATTAATTTGTTACACACTAAAAACTAAATGTTATGGCTGTAGAACCAAACAGATGGGGGATTATTTATAATCCGAAAGCCGGAAGCCGTAAGACTCAGAAGCGTTGGAATGAGATACGTAGCTATATGGAAAACCGTAAGGTGGTTTTTGACTACGTACAGTCCGAAGGTTTTGGGTCGGTGGAACGACTCGCCCGTACCTTGGCTAATAATGGTTATCGAACTATTGTGATTGTAGGTGGAGACGGGGCGATCAATGATGCTATTAATGGTATTATGACTTCTATGGTGGAGGATAAGACAAATATCGCTTTCGGAATCATTCCTAATGGCATTGGTAATGATTTTGCCAAATATTGGGGGTTGGATGAGGATAATTATAAAGCGGCGGTAGATTGGATTATAAATCGTCGTCTGAGGAAAATTGATGTGGGGCGTTGTAATTATTTTGATGGAGAGAAACATACTTCCCGCTATTTCCTGAATGCCATATATATAGGTTTAGGTGCGCGTATTGTACAGATCTCAGATGGTACCCGCCGTTTTTGGGGAATACGTGAGTTGTCTTTTGTCGCTTCCATGTTCCTGTTGCTGTTTGAACGTAAATTGTACCGCACGCATCTTTGTATCAACGGCGAACATATTCGTGGACGTATCATGACGGTATGTGTGGGAAGTGCCCGTGGATACGGTTTGACACCTAGTGCAGTTCCTTATAATGGCTGGTTGGATGTGTCGGTCATTTATCGTCCGGAGTTAATTCAACTTTTCTCGGGTATGTGGATGCTGTTACAGGGACGTATTCTAAATCATAAAATGGTGAAACCCTATCGTACACGGAAAGTAAAAGTACTACGTGCGCAGAATGCTTCTGTCAGTTTGGACGGGCGTATTTTAGACCGCCATTTCCCTTTGGAAATTACGATCCAACCTGAAGCTATAACTTTGATTATCCCTAATTAAAAAATATAGATATCCATTTCTTGTTTTAAGAGTAAAAGCAGAGTAGATATCTCAACGAATAGACGTAAGATAATGACAATTTCAGATTTAAGAAAGACAGATAATTTCTTTTTATTGGCTGGTCCTTGTGTGATCGAAGGAGAGGAAATGGCTCTCCGAATAGCAGATCGTATTGTGAAAATAACAGATAAACTGGGTATTCCCTATGTGTTTAAAGGGTCTTATCGTAAGGCTAACCGTTCCCGTTTGGATTCGTTTACAGGAATAGGTGATGAAAAGGCTTTGAAAGTACTTCGTAAAGTACGGGAAACTTTTGATATTCCTATAGTAACCGATATTCATAGTGCTGGAGAAGCTGCTATGGCCGCTGAGTATGTGGATGTGTTGCAGATTCCTGCCTTTCTTTGTCGCCAGACTGACTTGCTGGTGGCGGCAGCCCATACCGGAAAGATTGTCAACATCAAGAAAGGACAATTTTTATCACCTGGTGCCATGCGTTTTGCTGCTGACAAAGTGGTGGAGGCGGGTAATGATCAGGTTATGCTGACTGAACGAGGAACGACTTTCGGGTATCAGGATCTGATTGTAGATTATCGGGGTATTCCGGAAATGCAGACTTTAGGTTTTCCTGTGATTCTGGATGTGACACATTCTCTGCAACAGCCTAATCAAACTGCTGGTGTGACAGGTGGTATGCCGCAGCTTATTGAAACGGTAGCCAAGGCTGGCATAGCGGTAGGAGTGGACGGTTTGTTTATGGAAACCCATGAAGACCCTTCTGTAGCTAAGAGTGACGGAGCGAATATGTTGAAACTGGATTTATTGGAAGGGTTATTGACCAAACTGGTGAGAATCCGTCAGGTGTTATAAATGTTATTTGTTGGGGCTTCACAGGTAAGATGGGTTAATTTTTATTTGGACTGTGGGGCAACTTGCATGAATAGTATAAAATAAGGCCGGTTCTTGCAGTAGAAATCGGCCTTACCTTTCTTTCTCCATTAAAACAGAAGAAAGAATAGAAGCAGATGTGGATTATTTTTTTAGAATATAAGCCTTCATGCGGGCTATATCATTTAAGTAATCTTGCAAATCTTGTTCATGGTCCTCTTCTTCTGCCATAATATGTTTGGCAATATCACAAGTGGTGAAGTCAATTCCGTTTGTGAATTCGGCAATTTGCTGATAACGGTAGATGGCACAACGTTCGGATTCTACATTTTGTTTCAACAAGATTTCCGAACCGAAATCTACGGGCGCATCATATTTGCAGCGAGCTAAATCAAACCATTGTTTAGGGTCAAGTACGGGTACACCTTCCAATTCAATGATACGGTCGGCCAATAATTTTGCATGGTTATATTCCTCGGCTGCATGTTCTTGAAACTCGCGTTGTACATCACCGCGCATAGCGCCTTCTACTACGAACGAACCTACCCAATACTGGTAGAAAGCCAACCATTCTTCAGACAGAGCTGCATTCAGCTGAGCCAACAAGTCCACAATGTCAATTTTATCCTTCAGGATATTCACAGATTCTTTAGCCATAATGTAAAGTTTAAGTTAGTGTTTATTATTATTTAGTCCACAGCGGGTATAGTCATGTCGTCTAACACGCCTACGCCTTCCTGGTCTACATCTTTTTTTACGTCAGAACTGGTATAAAGCCAGATACCGAATCCCAGCACAAATAAAATAAGGAGGATGATTCCCCATAATTTACCTTTACTCATAGTTTTTTGGTTTTTAGTTTCTCTAATAACAGATGGTGCAGAAAAAGGTTTTTATAAGTCGCGAAAAAAACAGGCGTCTGTTATGGAAAAACGGACGCCTGTGTGTGTGAAGTATGAATTGATATTAGATTTTATCCTATTTTGCTGATTTTTTTTAGTTTCTCTTCATCAATGATTTTAATTTTTCTACCGTCGATGGTAATTAGTTTTTCAGTTGCAAAGTTAGAAAGCGTACGGATTGCGTTCGAAGTAGTCATATTTGATAAGTTTGCCAAATCTTCTCGTGAAAGGTAAATGCTTAGTGTAGATTCATCTTCTTCTACTCCATAAGTATCTTTCAAAAATAACAGAGATTCTGCCAATCGCCCACGAATATGTTTTTGTGTAAGATTTACGGTTCTTTCATCAGAAATTCCCAAATCGATAGAAAGTTGGCGGATAAAGAACAAAGCTAATTCTGAGTTGTCTTTTATCAGTTTCATAATGGCCGGCATGGGAATAAGGCAGATAGTGCAAGGTTCGAAAGCAGAAGCAGCTGTCACAAAGTTCCCTTCGGCAAAAAAGGCTCGGTATGCGAAATATTCTTTCGTCTTTAATACGCGGATAATCTGGCTACGTCCTCCCACACCTTCTTTGTAGATTTTTACTTTTCCACTAAGAAGACACATAAGGTGCATCGGAGTTTCTCCTTCGCAGTATATCGTCTCATTCTTTTTATACTTTTGTATCGTAAAGTTCTGAGCCAAGAACTCTCTTTGTTCCTGTGTTAAAGGTTGCCATAAGTCTGGTATACTTTCAGCAATCTCAGTTTCTGATAATTCTTTTCTAACCATAAACGTGCTATAAAACCGTGTTATAGAGCACAAATATAAGAAGAAAAAATAAAAGGACGAAGTAATCAGAAGAAAAAAGAAAGATATATTATTAATTTATCTTCAAAAAATAACAAAAGGATAGGTTTTTATCTCCTATCCTTTCTTTTTTGTGTGAAATTTTATTTGGTGAACAGTAATTCACGATATTTAGGTAATGGCCAAATCTCATCGTCTATTTCTAGTTCCAAATGGTCAATATGGTCGCGGATTTCTTCCAAATATGGACGCACTTGTTCCTCGTAACTGAAGGCTTTCTCTACTTGGCTTCCCAAATGATTTGCTACTTTTCGGGCTTCTGTCATGTTGTGCACGGCTTTTTTAATAGCAAGTATGCGGTTTTGAATTTCACGTACCAAATTCTTCCGGTCCTCGGTCAGTTTTTCATATTCTTCGGTGGAGAATATCTCTTTTAGACCACGAAGATTTTCTAATAGTCTGTTCTGATAAATTACAGCTGTGGGAACAATATGATTGATGGCCAGGTCGCCTAGTACACGGCTTTCAATCTGGACCTTTTTAGTAAACTTTTCCAGTTCCACTTCTATACGGCAAAACAATTCATTTTCATTGAATATTTTTTCGCCTATCAGTACTGCACGAGATTGTTTATCGTTGAACTTCAGGATGGCTTCGGGTACATGGCAGATATTAGTCAATCCGCGTCGCGCGGCTTCTGCTTTCCATTCTTCCGAGTAGCCGTCACCTTCAAAACGGATGTTTTGTGAAGCGATAATGGTTTCTTTTAATACCTTGTATAGAGCTTCTTCCTGTTCCATCCCTCCGTTTACTAATTTATCTATCTGGGTCTTGAACTCATTCAACTGGTGTGCCATAGCGGCATTGATAACAATCATTGATGCGGCACAGTTAGCAGATGAACCTGCGGCACGGAATTCAAAACGGTTTCCGGTGAAGGCAAAAGGAGAGGTACGGTTACGGTCTGTATTGTCTTGCAATATGGCAGGTATGCGCCCGATACCCAATTGCAATGCTTTCTTTTCATCAGGGGTCAGTTCAGCGTCATTCAGACGTGCCACTACTTCGTCTAACATATGGGAAAGATGACGTCCTAGGAAAATAGACAGAATGGCGGGAGGTGCTTCATTTGCTCCCAGGCGATGGCTGTTTCCGGCACTGACAATAGAGGCACGTAGTAAATCCTGGTTTTTATAGACCATCATCAGTACGTTGACTATGAAAGTAAGGAAAAGCATATTTCCTTCCGCAGTCTTGGCAGGAGAGAACAAATTGATACCTGTGTCTGTACAAAGTGACCAGTTGTTGTGTTTGCCCGATCCGTTTACTCCCTTGAATGGTTTTTCGTGGAGCAGTACAGTAAAATTATGTTTGGAAGCGATACGCTTCATCAGGTCCATTACTAGCTGGTTGTGGTCGTTGGCTAGATTTACATCTTCAAAAATAGGGGCTAGCTCAAATTGGTTGGGAGCCACTTCGTTATGCCGTGTTTTTACCGGAATTCCTAGTTTGTGACATTCTAGTTCCAACTCTTTCATAAAGCTGGTTACACGTGGAGGGATGGAACCGAAGTAGTGGTCATCTAGCTGCTGGTCCTTGGCAGACGAGTGTCCCATTAAGGTGCGTCCGGTCAGACAAAGATCCGGACGTGCATTATATAGTGCGGTATCCACTAAAAAGTATTCTTGTTCCCAACCTAGATTGGCGAATACGCGTTTTACGTTTGGATCGAACATTCTGCAAACTTCAGTTGCTGCTTTGTCTACAGCACCTAATGCCTTCAATAAAGGAGTTTTATAGTCGAGTGCTTCGCCTGTATAAGAGATGAAGATAGTAGGAATACAAAGTGTGCTGTCTACAATGAAAGCCGGAGAAGAAACATCCCATGCCGTATAGCCTCGGGCTTCAAATGTGTTCCGGATACCGCCGTTGGGAAAACTGGACGCATCCGGTTCTTGTTGGATAAGCAGTTTGCCCGAGAAGCGTTCTATAACATTACCGTCATCACCGAATTCAATAAAGCCGTCGTGCTTTTCGGCAGTTCCGTCAGTCAGAGGCTGGAACCAATGAGTGTAGTGGGTAACATTAAAGGTCTTTGCCCAATTCTTCATGCCATTGGCTATCATGTCGGCCATTTCACGATTGATAGGGGTACCTTTCTCAATTGCGTTTATTACTGCTTTATAAGCCTCACTAGGCAGATATTCCTGCATTTTTTTACGGTCGAATACGTGGTTACCGTAATAATCAGCTAACTTTTCAGAGGGGTAGTCAACTTTAACGGGGCGTCTGTTGGCTAACTCCTGTAGAGCAAAAAATCTCATTTTGGACATGTTGTCTTTCTTTTACTGGTTGTTGGCTGCAAAAATACTGCTTTTTGATTAATAATTCGCTATATCGCTAATCATTTTTCATTTCTGTTAAGGATGTTAATTAAGTATTATCATGCATCAGCCTGTTGGTTTTTGTTTATATTTGCTCTTCAAATGATGAAAAGAAAGTACATTGATGCACTATATACGGATTGTCAGACTGATTATATTTTGTCTTTTGTTACCTTTAGCTGTTCAGGCTAAGAGGGAAAAGGTTGATATGCCCGACAAGCCGGTGGTGTCTGATTCCATTCTTCAGTGTATTTTCCAGTTTTCGCCGTTCTATTCCCGTATCATTGATGAGTATAAGGCTGATTTATATATAAAAGGAAAAGTGAAGGTACATAAGCGCAATCACCTTATCCGCTATGTACCGTCCATGTTCCGTTTCGAAAAACACATCAATGATTATCTTATGGAGTCTCTTAGTGAGTTGCATTATACGGCCCCTGATATATACGACCGTAAGATAAAGGCGGTATCTACTACATTTCCACGTAACAGGGGACAGATAACGGATGTGATGGATTATTTGAACATGAATATCTATTCTTCTTCATTGATGTCCGATAAACTTCTTTCTCCGTTGGATAAGAAATCTAGCAGATATTATCATTATTTATTGGATTCTATAGCTGGTTCTTCCGACTGCCAGCGGTATAAAATACTCATTATTCCCAAATTCCGTGGTACGCAATTGGTCAGTGGATATATGTGGGTTAGTGATCAGATATGGACTATTCGTGAACTTTATATTGAGGGCGTTTATGATGTGATCCGCTTCAAAGTTCGTGTCAAGATGGGGGAGGAGGGCGATGTGGAGTTTCTGCCGGTGCAGTTTGATTTGAATCTTGTTTTTAAGTTTCTAGGTAACCATCTGGAAATGGATATAGGAGCCTGGTTGAAGTACAATGAGATTAAATTTTATGAAGGAGCCGCCCGGCGTAAATCTCAAAAGAAGCATCACCATGATCTGACGGAATCCTACAAGCTGACTTGTGATTCGGAACAGCTGATAACAGATAAGGAAAAGTTCAATGAACTGCGTCCCATTCCGTTGTCCGCTTTGGAAGATTCTTTGTACAGAAGTTATGCTTTACGTCAAGATACGCTTTTACGCGTACCGAAAAAGAAGAAGAATGAACATTTGGAGTTTTGGGGAGAGTTGGGTGATATGCTTATCAGTAGTTACAATGTGAATTTGTCCAGCATGGGGAGTGTGCGTTGTTCTCCACTTATTAATCCGGTGTTGTTGGATTATAGTCACAGCAGGGGTTTTTCATATAAGCAGAAGTTTAAATACAGTCGGCTTTTTCATGATGGGCGTGTACTTAGAATCAGTCCGCAGATAGGTTATAATTTTACACATAAGGAACTTTATGTGAAAGCGGATGCCGATTGGCAATATTGGCCGGAAAAGCAGGCTAGTTTTGAGGTTAGTGTAGGTAACGGTAACCGCATATATAGTAGTGTCGTATTGGATCAGCTAAAGCAATTGCCCGATAGTACCTTTAATTTTGACCAATTGGAGTTGGATTATTTTAAGGATGTGTATCTCAATCTGTTCCATAATATAGAAATAGTGAATGGCTTGTTTGTTAAAGCAGGTGTTTCCGTACATTGGAGGTATCTGATAAATAATTCGAAAGTCATTCTTGAAAAGCCGTTGCCTGATAAGGATTGGGCGGCATTGCGAGGTATCAGATCAGAATACAATAGTTTTGCACCTCGTATACGTATTGAATGGACTCCTGGTATGTATTATTACATGAACGGTCGCCGGAAGATGAATGTAGGTTCCAGTATGCCTACTTTTATGCTGGATTATGAACGGGGTATTAAAGGTGTATTCAAGAGTACGGGTGCTCATGAACGTTGGGAGTTTGATATACAGCAAAACTTGAAGCTAAGCGGAATCCGAAGTATCGGTTATCGCATTGGGGGGGGGATGTTTACCAAGCAGGAAGATATGTATTTCGTGGATTTTGCCAACTTTGCCCGTCGTAATCTTCCCGAAGGATGGAATGATGATATTGGTGGCACTTTCCAATTGTTGGACGGACGTTGGTATAACTCCTCACGTCAGTACTGGCGGGGGAATTTCACTTATGAGTCTCCCTTTATTCTCTTGAAACCCTTAAACCGTTGGCTGGGGTTAGTCCAGCAGGAGCGCTTGTATGGTGGTATCCTGTTCATGCCACATCTTAATCCATATATCGAGTTGGGTTATGGCATCGGTACACATATATTTGATGTGGGGGCTTTTGTAAGCACTATCAACGGGCAATTTGATACCTTTGGTTTTAAATTCACTTTCGAGTTATTTAATAAATAATCCTGTTCAAACAATCTGTTTGGTTTTCTGTTTATTACAACATAACAGAAACTAAACAGTGTATGCATTATAAAATATTTTTATGTGTCCTTTTGTTCCCGGTTTCATTATCAGCTCAAAACGGGGAATTATCTTTAACATTGGAACAATCTGCCAGCCTGATGAACAAGGGCAGCCACACGTTGCAAATGGCGGATAAGGCTATAGAGATAGCACGCAGTGAGCGACAAAAGATGAATGCTTTTTGGTATCCGTCTTTGAATGCATCGGGGGCATACGTCCATTTGTCCAACAATATTGAGGTCAAGGAACCTTTAAAGCAATTTACCGATCCGGCAAAAGACTTTGTACATTCCATTGTGCCCGATGATAAATTTATTTCTTCTATTCTTGATAATATAGGTGCGCATACCCTTACTTTTCCTTTGTTAGAACGTAACCTGACAACCATAGATGCTAATGTGATGTGGCCGCTTTTTACAGGCGGAAAACGAATCTTTGCGACCCGTATTGGTAACCGTATGGTAGATTTGGCCAAAGCAGGTAGGGAAGAGGCGGGAGCTACTTTGCAATCGGAGCTGGTGGAAACTTATTATGCTTTGCGTCTGGCGCAAAGAGTGGTGGATGTACGCGAGCAAACCTTTCTAGGTTTACAGAAACATTACCGTAATGCTATGAAACTGGAGAAGAACGGTATGATAAATAAGGCCGAACGCCTCTTTGCCCAGGTCACTATGGATGAAGCCAGACGTGAGTTGGAATCTGCTCGGAAAGATTTAAATGTAGCGCAAAATGCCTTGAAAGTTTTGTTGAATGTGGAAGACGCTACATCCATTAATCCCAGTTCTCCTTTGTTTATGAACCATGATCTGCCCGATGAACTTTATTTCAAGAATCTGGTAAGTACCGGCAACTATATAGTAAGTAAATTGCGAATACAGGAGGTGATGGCAGATAATCAATTGAAAATCAGTAAAAGTGCATACATCCCTACCATTGCATTGTTTGGAAAGCAGACACTTTATGCAGACAATCTTCCGAAAAACTTGATGCCCCGTACTTTGATAGGGGTGGGCTTTACTTGGAATATATTCGACGGGCTGAACCGTGAAGCCAATATCCGTCAGGCGCGTCTTACTAAACAAACTTTGCAACTGGGACGGGAAAAGGTTCAGAATGAATTGGGAGTTCTGGTAGACAAGTTATATAGCGAAATTCAGAATGCAAAGGATGATGTCGCCGCACTCAATACCACGATTGAGATGAGTCGTGAACTGGTACGTATCCGTAAAAAGTCCTTTCAGGAAGGAATGGCTACCTCTACTGATGTGATTGATGCAGAAACCATGTTGTCCAAGGTGCAGATTGCTTTTTTGCTGGCTTATTATAAATATGATGTGGCACTGGCATCTCTGCTCTCTACTTGCGGAATGCCCGAAAGCTTTTGGCAGTATAGCCGTACCGGACAAACTGAGAACTTTATATTCGGAAAATAATAAAAAAAGAAAACAATATGGAAAAAGAGAAGAAACAGTTAGGAGTCGCTTTTATCGTTGTTCTTGTGGCCATTGTTATGGTGTCTGCCATTGGGATTATAGCTATGAGCGATAAACCGGTTGTATTGCAAGGGCAGATAGAAGCTACTGAAATACGGATTTCTGGAAAACTTCCCGGTCGAATTGATACCTTTTTGGTCCGGGAGGGACAGTATGTAAAGATGGGCGACACCTTGGTTGTGATTAACAGTCCTGAGGCTTGGGCGAAGTTCCAGCAGGTAAATGCCTTGGAAGATATTGCGAAATTTCAGAATAAGAAAATTGACGACGGTACACGTCGGCAAATAGTCCGTTCGGTAGAAGAATTGTGGAACAAGTCAAAGAGTGACTTGCAACTGGCCAAGGTGACGTATGGCCGTATTCAGGCGCTTTACAAAGATAGCGTGGTCACCAGTCAGCGGAAAGATGAAGTGGAAGCCATGTATAAAGCTGCTGTTGCCGCCGAACGGGCAGCGCATCAACAATTTTTATTAGTGAAGGACGGAGCGCAGAAAGAGGATAAAGAGAGTGCCCGCTCCTTGGTGGATGCGGCTCGGGGCACTGTGAATGAGGTTCAGGCCTTGTTGATGGATGCCCGCCTCACAGCTCCCGAAAACGGACAGATATCAACCATCTACCCCAAGCGTGGAGAACTGGTAGGAGCGGGGGCTCCCATTATGAGCTTGGTAGTATTAGATGATTGCCATGTAGTGCTTAATGTCCGTGAGGACTATATGCCTTATTTCCGTATGAACAAGAATTTCATGGGAGATATTCCGGCTCTTGATGTAAAAAACAAGGTATTTAAAATCAATTACATCAGCCCGTTGGGGAGTTTTGCTACTTGGCGATCTACCAAGCAGACGGGGACGTACGATATGAAAACTTTTGAAATTCATGCGCTGCCTGTAGAGCCGATGGAGGGGTTAAGACCGGGTATGTCCGTCTTGGTAAATTTGGATGAATTGAAATGATAGAAGGATAGCTGTGTTATTCTGATTGCAGTGAATGGTAAATATAAATGAACTACTTGAATGAAAGAATCTCCTTTTATAGCGGTATTGAAACGTGAACTGGACCGTATGGTTTCTCGGCGCATTTATTTTGCGTCGTGTATCGTCTTGCCTTTGTTCTCTATCTTCTTTATGGCTACAATTTTTGGTAACGGACAGATGGAGAATCTGCCTGTGGGTATTGTGGATGGTGATAATACAGCCACTTCTCGTGAGATAATTCGTATGACCGAGGCTGTTCCTACTTTCCGCATCACTCGGCATTATGCTGATGAAGTGGAGGCCAGGGCAGATGTGCAGCGGAAAAGTATTTATGGATACCTCAGTATTCCGTCTGGTTTTGAAGCAAAGGTGATGGATGGTAAGGAAACAGCTCTGACTTATTATTACCATTATGCATTGATGAGTGTGGGAAGTGAGGTTCACGGAGCATTTCAAAGTTTGTTGAAAAGCATTTCGGTAGTTCCCATTGTCACTCATGCTGTGGCACTGGGTATAAATCAGGAAGAGATAGAATCTTTTCTGTTACCGGTTACCACACAGAATCATCCGTTATTTAATCCTGATATGGATTATTCGGTTTATCTTACACAGCCATTCTTTTTCGTTTTTCTGCAAGTTATCTTGTTGTTGGTCACCACATATTCCATTGGCAGTGAAGGGAAATTCCATACTTCAGCCAACTGGCTTGCGGTGGCAGATGGGAATATTTGGGTGGCGGTTACTGCCAAGTTGCTTCCATATAGTTTTATCTTTATCGTTATGAGTATTCTGGCAAACTATGTCTTTTTTGGTGTTATGCATATACCGATGGATTGTGGTTTTTGGGCGTTGAATTTTACTTCGGCACTATTGGTCATTGCTACGCAGGCACTGGCGGTTTTTCTGTTCTCTCTTTTTCCTGCGTTGAGTATTATTATCAGTATAGTTTCCATGGTAGGGTCGTTAGGCGCTACCCTTGGCGGGGTTACATTTCCGGTGCCTCACATGTTTGCACCGGTGTACTATGCCTCTTATCTTTTTCCTGTCCGTCATTTTGTCGAGATTGGACAGAATCTTCTTTATGGCAACTATGGTTATGCGTATATGTGGGGCAATGCAGCCTGTCTGCTGTTGTTTCTTATTCCCCCTTTATTGTTGTTACCTCATTTGAAACGCTCTTTAATCAGTCGGAAATATGACGATATTGAATAATATATTAGCTGTATCTTGGCACGAGTTTCGTGTAATATGTACCCGCTATTCCATTTTATTGGTACTCAGCGGTGGCATCTTTGTGTATGGATTACTTTATAACTATATGTATGCTCCCAATGTGGTACGCAATGCTCCGGTGGCAGTAGTGGATATGAGTCGCACTCCGTTAAGCCGCAGTTACATCCGTTTGCTGGATGCCACTCCGCAGGCACGGGTATTGACAAACAATGCTGATTTGCCTGCTGCTAAGGAATTGATGAAATGTGATGAAGTGGTGGGCATTGTTTACATTCCCTCGGATTTTGACGCTCGTGTGGGGCGTGGTGAAGAAGCGATATATATTATGTACAGCACCACTACGGCTTTTCTTTATTTTGCTTCCATGCAGGAGGCGTCTGCTGGAGCCATGCTTGCTGTGAATGATGATGTTCGACCCGAACAAGTGGTTTTTCTACCTCAGGATGATATACAGTCTGTGGTTCAAACAAAGTCTGTCGATGTGGTGGGTACCGCCCTGTATAATTATACCGATGGTTATGGTACTTATTTGATACCTGCCGTTTTGATGGTTGTTATTTTTCAGACGTTGATATTTGTTATCAGTATGTTGAGTGGGAAAGAGCGTGAAACTGGAGATATACTGATGTTTGCAGGCCCTGAAGGAAGGGATCTTTCTTTTTTACGTATGGCATCCGTAGTGATAGGAAAATCATTTACTTATTTAGCCTTTTATGCTTTATTCTCTATCTTTTTGTTGGGGCTTCTTCCTTTAGTTTTCCAATTGCCTCATTTAGCATATCCGTGGAAAATTGTGGCACTTATGATACCTTATATTCTTGCTACCAGTTTCTTTGGATTGGCCTGTTCGTTATTTTTCAGTGATAGTGATGCTCCATTGTTGTTGGTAGCTTTCTTCTCTGTAGGATTGATTTTCCTGTCCGGAGTTTCTTATCCGCTGGAGTTAATGCCTTGGTAT
Organism: Phocaeicola sp. RTP21198st1_B8_RTP21198_201120; assembly: GCF_040929485.1. Classification (NCBI taxonomy): domain Bacteria; kingdom Pseudomonadati; phylum Bacteroidota; class Bacteroidia; order Bacteroidales; family Bacteroidaceae; genus Phocaeicola; species Phocaeicola sp. RTP21198st1_B8_RTP21198_201120. The sequence continues at coordinate 15,841 of NZ_JBCOCI010000096.1, forward strand.
TGGCAATGGATTCATTATATGGTTCCTGCGGCTTCCGGAACTTTGGCCTTTGTTAAGATAAATTCTATGGGAGCTAGTATGTCTGAAATCAGTCAGCAATATATTATCCTATGGATACAATGTGCGATATACTTTGTTTTGGCTTGTCGAGCCTATCGCTACAATATAAAGAAAGCAAAGTGTGAAAGACAATAATTTTATGTGTGATTGTTTTTTATGTAATTCGTTTTGCTGATTCTTTATTTTTTATAAGATCTGTTTGGAACTGGAGCGAGGAGCCTGAAAGTTGTTGATATTTTAATTCTTGGTGATTATTCTCTTGTTGTTTCTTTTGCTTTTTCAGCTCCTTTTATGAGATGATGCAAGGGGGAAACTTGCAAACTTGCACAACTTGCAGTCTTTCCACACACACACACGAGCGCGCGCGATTACGCGTATGCGTACATCATAGCGATGGATTATTATATCCTGGTAAAGTAATGACGGACAATCCGATGAGAGTGTGAAGGGTAGAGTGGAGGAAGAGATGAAGTGGTGTGTTAGCTTCCATCTTTTTTCCTAGTTCTAGGTAGTGAATGGTATGGTTCTATCCTGTTTTTTGTAATGGGGGGATGAAGAAAATCTTTCTGGAGGTTATGGTAACCAATGAGCGGTAGGTGAACAGCAGCCGGCAGCTTTTCTGACGGAGTGTCTGGGCATTGGACGGGATGCTATGTGCTTTTGTATAGTTTGTGTGTTCCGAAGGGTTAGTAACGTGTGTTCCGTAAGGTTAGTAATGTATGACCTTGTACGTTACTAACATAGAGGCCTGTATGTTAGTAACGTACCTTGTTTAAAGTAGGTAGGAGGTTTTTCGCATGCAGGATACGTGTCTTCCGCAGAATTATGTGAATTGTATTGGTAAGGTTAAAGTGTGTGGTTGTCGCAGATTCAGGGAGTCGGTCCTTTACGGTCAGTGTCTGTTTTGTTCTAGTCCTTGTCTTCCGCTTTCTTATTTTCTCCTTGTCAGGCTTTCCTGCTCTTTTCCACCGGAAGTCTTGTCACGTATCTCCCTTTCCGCCTTTTGCATTCTGTTATCCTTTCCTCCGTTGTAGTTCTCTCCGGTATCGTCCGTCTGTCTTCCACTCTCTTTTTTATGCTTTATTATTTTTTCATATTATAATGTACGCGCACGTGTGTGGGTGTGGAAGTGCTGCAAGTTTTGCAAGTTTGCAAGTTTGCGTATTCTTTTTTTTCTTTTTCCGTTTTTGTTTACGCGCGTGCGAATATTATAATGTGTCTGTCTTTTTC
>NZ_JBCOCI010000097.1:0-16038 GCF_040929485.1 Phocaeicola sp. RTP21198st1_B8_RTP21198_201120
GACGGAACAGCGGGTTAAATCTTGCAATATACATTGCTGTTTAACAATCAATTACGTGACTTTTCAGGTCACACCCAAGTTCGATTGAGGTTGAGCATAATCGTGTACGCACTTTCATAGGCATCCGATATATCCGTCATAAAGTCCGGATGAATGGGGTTACAACGGTGGCTGCCCGCCGGATCATCGAAATTTATCACGTAGAATTTCGGTTTGACCTTGTACCCGTCCAGATTGTTAATCAGGTGGTTGTAAGCAATCTCGGAGAGGTCGGGATATTTGAAATCATACAAAAAAACGGAAAATCCTTTTTCGATAACCTGTTTAATGTATTGATTGATAATCGCATAGGACTTCCCGCTACCCGGAGTTCCCAACACCATTGTCGCACGAAAAATATTAACAAGGTTAATCCATCCGTCATACGTCTTTCCCCTGAACCAGAACCGGGTACGGAGATTGACGGAATACTCGTTCTCTTTGAGTTCGGTTTCCTGCATAAATGATTCGTTCTCCACGTTGAACACGTCTTCAAGCAGGTTGGTTTTGAGCAGGCGGGACATCCATAACCCTGCCATGAGCAGAAAGATATATCCGGCTGTAAGGGTGGCGATGTAGAACACCGTGTTTGCCGACAAGGGCAAAGGGAGTGCCAAGAGCCACCAGTTGAAAAAGAATAGCAACAAGCCCGTCACGCCACAAAGGATTATCTTGCGCCAAGTGATCTTCTGCTCCTTCACGCCCTTTGTCCCCAAACAGGAAAGGGCGAGGAACAGCACGGCAAAGAGCTTCGTCCAAAAGATACTGGAAAACAGCCCGGCGGTGCGCTGGAAACCGAGCAGGATTCTATCGACCACGCCAATATTGATGCCCCATTCCCGAAACGACTGGTAACAGAACCAATAAATATTGATTACTACAAATAAAATGCTGATAGCACGCATGAACTCCATTACTTTGGCAAGTCCACGCAAATCATCTTCGTTTTGCATATTGATATACTTTTAAAATTATAAATACTTCGGAAGGTTACTGTTGTCTGCCGTACCTGCGCCTTTTCTTCTTTTTCCGCTGCGGTGGTGCGGGCTGGTCATCGGATGCGCCGCCCTGCACGGGTGCGAACAGGCTGAAAGCGTCCGCCACGTTTTGGGCGGTGTTATCCTTATGGTCGGGCTGATACCCGGTATCATGCCCGTTCCACGGGGATGCACCGGAATGTCCCGGTTGCTGCGCCGGATATTCGCCCGGTGATTCTTCCGGCTCGTGGCTGACACCTGCCGGAAACTCCCTTTCGTTTGTCTGCTGCGGCGAGTGAATACCGTCCTGCCCGGCGAAAAGGTCGTTGAACACATTGGCGGAAAACTCCTTGCCCAGACGGGAACCGTTGAAAACGGTCTTGTCGGCATGGTTGATGAAAGTCGCCCCATAGATGCGCCCCGCATCGTTGGTACGGAATAGCACGCCGATACCCTGCCGCATGAGTTCACGCTCGAAAAATGCCCGGTCACGCCCTGTGGTCTGCATGGCGGACGCTATGCGGGCGGCGGTATCGGTGGCAATGTCCTTGTGCTTCTTCATCCATGCGGCTGCGGTCTGCATCCGTTTCTCCAGTGCGGCAATGCCCGCCTCTTTGCCAAAGACGGAAGACTTGAACGGTTTGCCGACCTTGTTGCCGTCCTTGTCCGTCGCCGAATAGGACAAGCCGTGATACTCCCGTCCGCCATATTCCCCTTTGACTTCATCCACCGTTATACCGTAGAGCGAAAGTACCGCACGGTATTCACCGAGTGACTGGAAACGCCACTCACGGGCTATCGGTCGGATCACTCCCGCCAACTGCCCTTTGAGGTTGCCGCCCCCGTAATCGACGGGTGACAAGGGCAGCCCTTCTTTCCATTCCTTTTTGGTAGCCGGGGTAAGGTTGAATTGCTGTTCCAGTTCCCGGCAGACCTTCATCGAACGCTCGTGTTCGTAGCTGTCGGAAATCGCCCGCCCGGTTTCGTCCACACGGACGGAAACGATGTGCAGGTGTTCCCGCCCGATGTCGTTGTGGCGGTAAACGATATAAGGCTGGTCGCCGAAGCCCATGCGCTGCATATACCGCTCCGCCAACTTTATGAACTGTTCTTCACTCACGCAATCTTTCGGATCGGGGTTGAGCGAGATGTGCAGGATGGGCTTCTCGGTCTTGCGGTTGGCGGCGAGGTAGTCCCCGAACGAACGGGAAATATGCTCAATCGTATAGGGATTGTCGCCCGGCGGTTCGATAATCCGGTTGCCGAAAAGTACGTCGGCATGAAGCTCGTCCACTTTAATCTGGTTGTAGGCAAGCACCCCGTACAGGCTGCCGCCGTGTGAAATCTTGGCTATCATCGGACGGGGTATCTGGTTTGAAACTCTTCCGCCAGTGCGGAAATTTGTTTGCTAAGTTCCACCAGTTCGAGGGTGTGCTGTTCCAGTTTATAGAGGAAAGCGAGTGCCTTCTTCTCGGAGAAATTGGATTTGAGCGCACGCACGCATTGGTTGTAATTCACGCCGATGCTGCGGAACTGGGAATGAAAAGAGGTCAGGCGCATGTAGAAATCCTGCGTGCCCTTATCCAGTTTGACGACCTTTATCTCCCTGCCGAAGAGTGCGGAAACGATAAACTCGGCACGGGTTGCCTTGCCGGATTCATCGAAAAGGGCAAGGAAACGGGCGTTGTCTTCGTCACTTAGACGGAACACGTAGCGGTGGCACATCTTGTCGGTCTTGGGCTTGCGCCCGTGGTTGTTGGAATACTTCTTCTGATTATCCATAGTCCTATCAAATTTTAAGTGAAACATGGGTTGAAAACTGCCGTATGCTTACGGCTCTCCCCCGCAAAGGAAAATCCAACTCCGGCGGATTTTGCACCAGCGGGGCAAGGTGGTGGTGAGGCACGGAAAGCGAAGCGAGTGCCGCAGCACACAACTTGCTAATTTCGGTTGAAATTAAAATCCGTCCTACCGGACAGATTGGGGATGCCCTTGTCTGCTGGAGACTGCCGGGGCAGTCCTTCGGGCGGTTACTATTCTTGTTCATCTTCTCTGAATTTTAGTTCATGGCTGCAAAGTAACAGCCCTTTTCCCGTCCGGTCATTATGCCCGTATGCGACAAACCTACGGGTGGAAAGACAAGGTGCGACACGTTGATAATCAAGTGAATAATCTGCCGATATTTTGATATTCCTTTGCGCCGTGGAAGCGGTAAAACGGCTGTTCAACTGGACGGGCAAACGGACGCCCAAACGAGTGGATGATTGGCTGGATGAACAGCCGGACGGATGATGATTTTGCCGGACGAACGGACGGACGAACGGACGGACGAACGGCTAAACGGTTAGCCGGATGAATGGCTAAACAGCTAAACGGTTAAACGGCTAAACAGCCGGATAAACGGTCGGATGATTGGACGGATGAATGAACGGACAAACGGATGATGAACGAATCGGATGAACAAATGGCTGGCTGCACGGCTGACCGATTGAATGACCGATTGACTGATTGGCTGATTGATTGAATGAACAGATAACCGATTGCTTAGGCAACCGAATGAATAACTAATTGATTGACGATATGGATAAACAGACTTTGAACGTGGCTTTCGCCACACAAAAGGGCGGTAGCGGTAAAACGGCTATCACGGTGCTGGTGGCGAGTTACCTGCACTACAACTGCGGGTATCCGCTGGCGGTGATCGACTGCGACTTTCCGCAACACAGCCTGTATGAGATGCGGGAACGGGACAGCCGGGCGGTACTGGAAAACGAGTACCTGAAACGGATGGCATACGAGCAGATGCGTGAGCCGGGACGTGCCGCCTATCCGGTACAGAAGTGCCGGGTGGAACGTGCGCCGGACATGGCGGCGGAACTGGCGGGCAGTGGAAACTATGACCTGCTGTTCTTCGACCTGCCCGGTACGGTGAACTCGTCGGGCATATTGCGCACCATTGCGCAAATGGATTACATCTTCGCTCCGGTGAGTGCCGACCAAACGGTACTGGAAAGCACGCTCGCCTTTCTGGACGTGTTGCAACGGATGATGTTAGGCAAGAAAACAAGCCGACTGAAAGGGCTTTACCTCTTTTGGAATCTGGTGGATAAACGGGAAAAGAGCGAACTGTACGGACGGTATGAAAAAGTAATCGCCGGAATGGGGCTGCCGATGCTCACTACCCAAATACCGGACACGAAACGCTTCCGCAAGGAACTGGATGCGGAAAACCGGACGGTGTTCCGTTCTACCTTGTTCGCTCCCGACAAGCGGATGGCTGCGGGCAGCGGCATACCCGAACTGGCACATGAAATAATATCCATCCTCAAACTATCAGGCTATGAAGAAACAACAAGCAGATAAGCCCATCGACGAAGAACTGCTTATGCGGATGATGGCGGGTGAAACGGAAAAGCCGCAAGGCAACGGTGATGCACCGGAAACAGAAGCAACAGGACAAGAGGCGGAAGAACCGGAACTGGAAACAGAGAATAGGGAAACCGCCGTGCCGAAGGAAAACAGGGTTGCCGGGAAGGTGGCTGACGGGAAAGTGCCGGATGGGAAGCGGCGCAAGGCAAAGCAGGCGGCGGACTACGACACGACCTTCCTCAAAGGGATGGATATACCCGCCCGTTACGGGAAGCCCGTGTACGTGCGGCGTGAATACCACGAACGGATCGCCAAAATCTCCATGATGCTGACAGGCGGCAAGGTGTCGCTATCCGCCTACATAGACAATGTGCTGGCACAGCACTTCGAGCAGTACCGGGAAGAAATCGAAGCGGCATACGCCGGAAAGATGGAAAAACTCTTCTAAAGCGGAAAGGAGAAAGGAACATGATACTGAAACTGATACTCTCCGCCCTGCTGCTGTACTACCTCTGCGTGCTGTGGAAATATTACCGCACCGACATAGCCGGACTGCTGGGAAAAACGGATGCCGAAGAAAGGACGGACGAACCGGACGAAGAAGCGGAAAAGCCGGGAGAACCGTACACGGTTATCGGAAAAAGCACCTACCGGAAAAGACAAACCTACGAGCCGGAAGACAAGCGGGGACACACTGAAAATCAAGCGGATAAAACGGATAATTTCGCATCCGGAACGCCGGAAACGGCTACGGATAACGGCACGGAACAGGCGGAAGAATCCGCTGCGGACGAGGATGCAGACTACTCCGACATCGAGGTAGAACCGGAAGAGGACGAGCCGGAAGAAGAGGGATATGTACCCACGCCGGAAGAGTTGGAAGAGGAAGAAGAACTGGGGGCGTACTATCCCGACAGCAATCCCGACTTTGCCACCGGGTACACCTTCGAGGACTTGAAGATGGTACACAGGGTTATCACCACGGACGATGCGGACGAGCAGGAGAAACAGCAAGCCCGTGAGGTGCTGCCCGCCGTGATGGGATCGGACGTGTGGGACGAGATGCTGGATGAATTTGAAGGGGCACGGCAGCGTGTCGCCCGACTGATGAATAATAGTAATGTTTAATTTAATCTTAAAAGACAATGACGAAAAAGAGATTCTTTTTGATGGCAGCCTGTGTGATGGCTGCCGCCAGTGCGATGGCACAAGGCAACGGACAAGCGGGTATCACGGAAGCCACGCAAATGGTGACTTCGTATTTCGATCCGGGAACGAAATTGATTTACGCCATCGGTGCAGTGGTGGGATTGATTGGCGGGGTAAAGGTGTACGGGAAATTCAGCAGCGGTGATCCCGATACGAGCAAGACGGCGGCTTCGTGGTTCGGAGCGTGTATTTTCCTGATTGTCGCCGCTACGATCCTGCGCTCTTTCTTCCTGTAAAAGAAGCGGGTTATGAACTTTGAAATCAACAAGGGGATTGGCAGGAACGTGGAGTTCAAGGGCTTGGAAAGCCAGTACCTTTTCGTGTTCGCCGCCGGGTTGCTTGCCGTGTTCGTGGTGTTCGTTATCCTGTACATGGCGGGCGTGAACCAGTGGGTGTGCATCGGCTTCGGCGTGACTGCGGCTACGCTGCTGGTATGGCTGACGTTCCGGCTCAATGCCAAATATGGCACGCACGGGCTGATGAAAGCCGCCGCCCGCAAACGGCATCCGAGGTATGTGCTGAACCGCCTGAAAATTCCCCGATTATTTACCACCAAAAACAAGAAAGAATGAGAAATGTAATGAAAGCGGCAACGCTGGAAAGCAAATTTCCGCTATTGGCAGTAGAGAACGGCTGCATCGTGAGCAAGGATGCGGACGTGACGGTAGCCTTCAAGGTGGAACTGCCGGAACTGTTCACCGTTACCAGTAACGAGTACGAGGCGATACATTCGGCATGGCACAAGGCGGTGAAGGTATTGCCGGACTTCTCCATCGTGCATAAACAGGACTTCTTCATTGAAGAGAAGTACCAGCCGGAGATCGACAGGGACGAACTTAGTTTCCTGAGCCGGAGCTTTGAGAGGCACTTTAACGAACGCCCGTTCCTGAATCACTTCTGCTACCTGTTCCTTACCAAGACCACTAAGATGCGCAGCCGTCAGGAAAGCACGTTCAGCACGCTGTGCAAAGGCAAGATTATCCCGAAGGAGATCGAGGACAAGGAAACGGTAACGAAGTTCCTCGAAGCGGTCGGGCAGTTTGAGCGGATCATGAACGACAGCGGGTTTATCACGCTCCGCCGCCTGCGGGCGGACGAGATTGTCGGGACGGAAACGACGGCGGGTATCGTGGAGAAGTATTTCTCCCTCTCGCAAAACGATACCACTGTTCTAAAGGATATTTCGTTGAACCCCGAAGAGATGCGGATAGGTGACGACTTCCTTTGCCTGCATACCCTTTCGGACGCAGAGGATCTGCCGGGTAACGTGGGTACGGACAGCCGCTATGAACGGTTATCGACTGACCGTTCGGATTGCAGGCTTTCGTTCGCCGCCCCGGTGGGCGTGCTGCTGACGTGTAACCACGTGTATAACCAGTACATCTTTATTGACGACCATGCGGAGAGCCTGAAACGGTTCGAGCAGACCGCAAGGAATATGCAGTCGCTATCCCGCTATTCCCGTTCCAACCAAATAAACCGGGCATGGATAGAGGAATACCTGAACGAAGCGCACAGCAAGGGGCTGGTTTCGGTGCGTTGCCACTGTAACGTGATGGCATGGTCGGACGACCGGGAAGAACTGAAACACATCAAGAATGACGTGGGCAGCCAGCTTGCCCTTATGGAGTGCAAGCCACGGCATAACACCGTGGACGTGCCGACACTCTTCTGGGCGGGCATACCGGGGAACGAAGGGGATTTTCCTTTCGAGGAAAGTTTCTACACGTTCATCCCGCAAGCCCTGTGCTTCTTCACGGAAGAAACGAATTACAAGAGTTCGCTCTCGCCCTTCGGCATCAAGATGGTGGATCGGGTAACGGGCAGACCGCTGCATCTGGATATTTCGGACTTGCCGATGAAGAAGGGGGTGATTACCAATCGCAACAAGTTCGTACTTGGGCCGAGTGGTAGCGGAAAATCGTTCTTTATGAACCACTTAGTCAGGCAATATTACGAACAGAACAGCCATATCGTACTGGTCGATACGGGTAACTCGTATCAAGGTCTGTGCGAAATGATACACCGGAAAACAAAGGGGGCGGACGGGATTTATTACACGTACTCGGAAGAGAAGCCCATCAGTTTCAATCCTTTTTTCACGGACGATTACAAGTTCAACGTGGAGAAAAAGGACAGTATAAAAACGCTGTTGCTCACCCTCTGGAAGAGCGAGGACGACAAGATCACGAAAACGGAAAGCGGCGAGCTGGGCAGTGCGGTATCGGCATATATCAAGAAGATACAGCAAGACCGCAGCATCGTGCCCTGCTTCGATACCTTCTACGAGTATATGCTGAATGATTACCGGGCGGAACTGGAGAAAAGGGACATCAAGGTAAGCCGGGATGATTTCAATGTTGATAACTTCCTGACTACGCTACGGCAGTATTACAAGGGCGGACGGTTCGACTTCCTGCTGAACTCCCGTGAGAACATCGACCTGCTGCACAAACGGTTCATAGTATTTGAAATTGACAGTATAAAGGATAATGCCGAACTTTTTCCGGTGGTGGTAATCATCATCATGGAAGCCTTCATCAACAAAATGCGGCGGTTGAAAGGGATTCGCAAGCTCCTGATTGTGGAAGAAGCGTGGAAGGCACTTACCACGGAGAATATGGCTAACTATTTGAAATACATGTACAAAACGGTCAGAAAGTATTTTGGCGAAGCGATTGTCGTCACGCAGGAAGTCGATGATATTATCTCGTCCCCCGTGGTGAAGGAAAGTATCATCAATAACTCGGACTGCAAAATCCTTTTAGACCAGAAAAAGTACATGAACAAGTTTGACGGCATACAGGCGATGCTCGGACTGACGGAAAAGGAGAAAGCGCAGATACTATCCATCAACCTTGCCAACCACCCCGGACGAAAATACAAAGAGGTATGGATCGGACTGAACGGGGTGCAGTCGGCGGTGTATGCTACGGAAGTTTCGCCCGCCGAATACCTGACGTACACCACCGAAGAGAGCGAGAAAACGGAAGTGTTCAACCTTGCGGAAGAGTTGGGCGGCGACTTGGAGCTTGCCATCAGGCGGCTGGCTAATCGGCTGAACGGCTGAACAGCCGGACGGTTGGCTAAACGATTAAACGTTTGGCTGGCTGAATGGCTAAACGGCTAAACGTACAAACGGCTGTATGATTGGCTGTATGAATGAATAATCAATTTAAAAAACGAAATCAGTATGAAACGATTGAATTTAATCCTGCTGCTGTCGGCAGTGACGGTGGCATTGGCGTTCGTCATTTCCTGCAAGGAAACGAACACCGGACGGTTGGAAAAGATGCGGGGCGACTGGGTAAGCACGGGCAATAAGCCGCCCTTCACCCTTTCGGAAGAGAACGGGCAATACCGGGTAACGGTGATAAAGAAAAGCCATGCGGGAAGTACCCGGACGGAAACGTACCTGATACGGGAAACGGACGGCTACCTCTTTATCGAAACGGGGCTGGCGGTGATGCTGACCTACGACAAGGAGAAAGACCGCATACACCTGTCGCCCGGTGGGGAATATAAACGGAGTAACCATCAATTAAACAAGTAAGAACATGAAAAAGATAAAAAAAATAGTCATGGGGTTGGCGTGCCTGTTGGCAGCGGGTACGGCTAACGCACAGTGGGTTGTGAGCGATCCGGGAAACTTGGCGCAAGGGATTATCAATACCGTCAAACAGATTGCGCAGACCTCTACAACGGCGAAGAATACACTGGACGGTTTTAAAGAAACCGCCAAAGTTTTTGAACAGGGAAAGCGGTACTATGATGCGCTAAAGGATGTACACGACGTGATTAAGGGCGGCGTGAAGGTGAAGAAGAGCATCGAGATGGTGGCGGACATCTCGGAAATCTATGTGCGGAACTACCAGAAGATGTTAGGCGATCCGAACTATACGCCGGATGAATTGAGTACTATCTCCTTCGGGTATGCAAAGCTGCTAAGCGAGAGTGCGGACGTATTGCAGGATTTGAAAAACGTGGTGAATATCACCGGAATGTCGCTATCGGATGCGGAACGGCTGGCAATCATCGACCAGAGCTATAAAAGGCTGCTGGAATACCGTAATCTGGTGCAGTACTACACGAACAAGAATATCTCGGTAAGTTACCTGCGGGCGAAAAAGAAGAAGGACACCGACCGGGTGATGGCGTTGTACGGCTCGGCGGATGAACGCTATTGGTGAGAACGGATTCCTATACATATATATAATAAGGTAAGACGATGTTATTATCAATAGACTTTGAGAACCTGCATCAGATATTGCACACACTGTATCAGGAAATGATGCCGCTATGCTCGAATTTGACGGGCGTAGCCAAAGGGATAGCGGGGCTGGGTGCGCTGTTCTACGTTGCCGCCAAAGTGTGGCAAGCCCTTGCCCGTGCCGAACCTATCGACGTGTACCCTCTGCTCCGCCCCTTTGCCGTCGGGCTGTGCATCATGTTCTTCCCGACCTTCGTGCTGGGCACGATCAACACGGTTCTCTCTCCCGTGGTGAAAGGCTGCCACGGGATGCTGGAAACGCAGACCTTCGACATGAACAAGTACCGGGAACAGAAGGACAAGCTGGAATATGAGGCGAACAAGCGGAATCCGGAAACGGCGTACCTCGTGGATAAGGAAGAGTTCGACAAGAAACTGGATGAACTCGGCTGGTCGGCGGGCGACCTGATTACGATGGGCGGGATGTACATAGACCGGGCGGAATACCGGATGAAACAGAATATCCGCAGGTGGTTTCAGGAACTCTTGGAACTGCTGTTCCAGTCCGCCGGGCTGGTGATAGACACGATACGGACGTTCTTTCTGATCGTCCTCTCCATCTTGGGGCCTATCGCCTTTGCGATAAGCGTCTATGATGGATTCCAAAGTACCCTGACGCAATGGATCACCCGGTATATCTCCGTCTATATGTGGCTGCCCGTGAGCGACCTGTTCAGTTCGGTGCTGGCAAGGATTCAGGTGTTGATGCTCACCAAGGACATAGAGGCGATGAGCGATCCCACCTTCATACCGGACAGCAGCAACACGGTGTACATGGTATTCCTGATTATCGGGATATTCGGGTACTTCACGATACCGACCGTTGCGAACTGGATCATCATGGCAGGCGGCGTAAGCGGTGCGAACCGTGCGATGAACACGACTGCCGCCAAAGCGGGGAATGTTGCCGCTGCCGGGGCGGGTGCTGCCGTGGGGAATGTTGCCGGAAGGCTTATCAAGTAACTAAAAAAATCAAGAAAGGAAATGGAATTTAAGAGTTTGAAGAATATCGAAACGAGTTTCAGGCAGATACGTTTGTTTGCGCTGGTGTTCATCTGCCTGTGTGCGGTGGTGACGGGCTTTGCCCTCTGGAAGTCGTACAGCTTTGCCGAAGCGCAACGGCAGAAGATTTACGTGCTGGATAACGGGAAGTCGCTGATGCTGGCACTCTCGCAGGACGTGCAGCAGAACCGCCCGGTGGAAGCACGGGAACACGTGCGCAGGTTTCACGAGCTGTTTTTCACGCTCTCGCCGGACAAGTCGGCTATCGAGGGCAATATCAAACGCTCGCTGATGCTGGCGGACAAGAGCGCATTTAATTACTACAAAGACCTCTCGGAAAAGGGATATTATAACCGGGTGATTTCGGGTAACATCAACCAGATGGTAGAGATTGACAGCGTGCGGTGCGACTTTGACAAGTACCCGTACAATGTGCGGACGTTCGCCCGCCAGATCATCCTCCGTGAAAGCTCGGTGACGGAAAGAAGTCTTGTCACCCGCTGCCGGTTGTTGGATGCCGTAAGGAGTGACAACAACCCGCAGGGATTCATCATCGAGGGCTTCGAGATTACCGAAAACAAGGACTTGCAAACCATCAAACGCTAACGGCATGGTCGGAAAATTTATGGCGAAGGTCATTGCTGAAATACAGGACTGGGCGGACGTAAAGCTCCGCCGCCTGTGCGGGCGTATCACGCCGGATCAGCGGGTGGTGGTTATCCTTGTGATGTTCGTGGTGTTCGGCGGGTTGTCGGTGTACATGACCGTCGCAGCCATCTACAACATCGGAAAAAGTGACGGTCGGGAACTGGGGATAGAGCATATCGATCCCATCCGGCTAAAGAACGACAGTATAATCAATCCTTTTAACAACCAGTAAATCATGGAAGAACAGAATCGGGAAAAAGAAACGGTAACGCAGCACGTAACGGTGGCGGATGCCGCAGCCCCGGACACGGGGAAAGGGGACAAAGAAAGGAAAGGCGGCGGGAAGGAGAAGAAAGCCGCCAGAGAACTGACACCGAAACAGATGCAGCAGCGGAAAAAGCTGTTGGTGTACCCGTTGATGGGGTTGCTGTTTTTGGGTAGTATGTGGCTGATCTTCGCACCTTCGGACAAGAAGGACGAAGGCGGGGAAACGGTCGGGGCGTTCAACGCCGACATTCCCCTGCCGGAGAATGACGGGATTATCGGCGACAAGCGGAAAGCCTACGAGCAGGCGCAGGTAGAAAAGAAGCAGGCGGACAAGGTGCGCTCGTTGCAGGACTTCGCTTTTGCGGCGGATAACGGGACGGACGAGGTGGAAATGGAACTGCCGGACAGCGAGCCGGAACGGGAGCCGTTCAGGGATTATTCGGGTTCGTCACGGGGAAAGGGCGTGAACTCTTCGACGGTTGCCTACCGGGACATCAACCGACAACTCGGTACGTTCTACGAAACGCCGAAGGTGGACGAGGAAAAGGAAGAACTGAAACGTCAGGTGGAAGAACTGACCGCCCGGCTGGATGCGCAGCAGGGACAGGCGGGCGGCATAGACGAGCAGGTCGCCCTGATGGAAAAGAGCTACGAGCTTGCCGCCAAGTACATGGGACAGAACGGGCAGGCAGGCCAAAGCGGTGCAATCGTGCAAGTTCCCGTTACCGGGCAAGGGACGGGAAAGCCCGCCGTTGCGGTACAGGCGGCACGGCAGCAAACGGTGTCGAGGCTACAACAGCCCCTAAGCGATGCGGAGTTCATGCGGGCGTACAGCCAGCCGAGAAACTACGGGTTCAATACGGCGGTCGGCAGCGGGTACGCTATGGGAAAGAATACGATACGGGCGTGCATCCACGGGGATCAGACGATTATGGACGGGCAGACGGTGAAGCTCCGGCTGCTCGAACCGTTGCAAGCGGGAAACCTTGTGATCCCGCAGAACACGCTCGTTTCGGGTACGGGAAAAGTACAGGGGGAACGGCTGGATATTGTGGTGTCGTCCATCGAATACCGGGGGAACTTGCTGCCCGTGGAACTGGCGGTGTATGACAGTGACGGGCAGAAAGGCTTGTCCGTTCCTTCGTCGCTGGAACAGGAAGCGGCAAAGGAAGCCCTTGCGAATATAGGCGGCGGACTGGGGACAAGCATTTCGTTTGCGCAGAGTGCCGGACAGCAGATCGCTATGGACTTGACAAGGGGGGTGATGCAGGGCGGCAGCCAATATCTTGCCAAGAAGTTCCGGACGGTGAAGGTACATCTGAAAGCGGGGTATGAATTGATGCTTTACGCCAAAGAGCAATAACGGATAAACAGATTATAAAACCATAAAAAAGAAAAGACAATGAAAAAGTTTTTTGGATTGGTTGCGCTCGTTATGGGCGCAGTAATGTGCGTGAACGCACAAGTGAATGACACGATACAGACGATTGCCGGAAATGACCTGTATCAAGGGATTACGCAAAAGTTACCGTATCGGCAGATGGTTACGCCGTTCGGGGTACAGGTGACGTTTGCCAAGACAGTGCATATTATTTTCCCGTCAGCGGTGAAGTATGTGGACTTGGGTAGTAACCGGATTATTGCCGGAAAAGCGGACGGGGCGGAGAACGTGATCCGGGTGAAGGCTACGACCGAAGGGTTTCCGGGGGAAACGAATTTCTCGGTGATTTGTGAGGATGGTAGTTTTTACAGTTTCAATGCCAAGTATGCGCATGAGCCGGAAATGCTGAACATCGAAATGAAGGACTTTTTGGAGAACGAGGACACAACGGACTTTTCACATACCCGCATGAATATCTATTTCCGTGAACTGGGCAACGAAAGCCCGCTGTTGGTGAAGCTGATTATGCAGGGCATCTATAAGGCGGACAAGCGGGAAATCAAGCATCTGGGTTGTAAACGCTTCGGGGTACAGTTCCTTTTGAAATCCATCCACTCGCATAACGGGCTGTTCTATTTCCATACGGAAACGAGGAACAGGTCGAACGTGGCTTTCAACACGGACTTTATCAAGTTCAAGATTGTGGATAAGAAAGTGCCGAAGCGTACCGCCATTCAGGAACGGGTGGTAGATCCGGTACGCAGCTATAACGAGGTACTGGTAACGAACGGGAAAAGTAATGTGCGCACGGTGTACGTCGTTCCGCAGTTCACCATACCGGACGACAAGATTCTGATTATCGAACTGTTCGAGAAGAACGGCGGCAGGCATCAGACGATACGGGTGGAGAACGCCGACCTTGTGGCGGCAAAAGTGATTAACGAACTGAAAATAAAGTAAATGATGAAAAGGGTATTGTTGATTATCATGTTCTTCGGGGTGTGCCTGCATTTTAACCAGGCACACGCCCAGAGATGCCTGCCCGGAATGAGGGGAATACAGTTCACGGGCGGACTTTCGGACGATCTGCATTGGAAAAACGGTAACGGTTTCGGCTACCATGCCGGGATAGCGGTAAGCACTTACACGAGGAACGCCCATCATTGGGTGGTCGGTGCGGAGTATCTGGAAAAGCGGTATGACTACCGGGGCAGCCTTTATCCGGTCAGTCAGTTCACGGGGGAAGGCGGGTATTACCTGAACTTCCTTTCGGACAGGAAGAAGACATTTTTTGCGGCACTGGGATTGTCCGCCCTTGCCGGGTATGAAACGGTGAACTGGGGCGAACAGATGATGCCGGACGGTTCACGACTGACGGACGGGGATAATTTTATTTACGGGGGTGCGCTGACGCTGGAATTGTCCGCATACCTGACGGACAGGATTGTCTTGCTGGTAAACGGACGGCAAAGGATGCTGTTCGGGGGTGACTGCGGAAAATTTCATTCACAAATTGCGGTGGGACTACGTTTTATGATTCGATAACTACTATAATATAATAATGTATATGAAAAAGATAATTTATCAAATGCTCGTGGGCTGCTACATAGTGGCCGCCCTCGTGCTTGTGTGTGCCTGTAATAGCCAGTTGGATATTCAGACGAGATACCCGTTCACGGTGGAGACGATGCCAGTCCCGAAAAAACTGAAGGTGAACGAAACGGCGGAAATCCGTTGTGAACTCAAACGGGATGGACGTTGGGAAGATACCCGGTACACGATACGCTGGTTCCTCTATGACGGGAAAGGCACGCTAAAACTGGATGATGGCACGGTGCTGTTGCCGAATGACCGTTACCCGCTGGAGAAAGAAACGTTCCGGCTGTATTTTATTTCGCAGTCGGACGAGCAGAGCAGTTTGAAGGTGTGGGTGGAAGATTCATTTTCGCAAACCGTGGAACTGGAGCTAAGTTTTAATAATGACAATTCGGAAAAAGAGGGAGATAGCAGCAATGGATTATTTTAAGTATCTGGGAAGCAACAAGAGTGACGAGAAGTACACGCCCCGCTATGCGGTGCTGCCGATCATCAAGTACCTTTCCCGCAGGGCAACGATATGGTGTCCGTTCGATACGGAACACAGCGAATTTGTACTAACACTGAAAGAGCATAGGTTTAAAGTGGTTCATTCCCATATCTGCACCGGACAGGATTTTTTCAAGTATGAGCCGGAACGCTGGGATGTAATCGTTTCTAATCCTCCGTTCAGTAACAAGGCTGCCGTATTCGGGCGTTGTCTCGGTTTCGGCAAACCGTTCGCTCTTCTGATGTCTAACTTCTGGCTGAACGATTCCGCACCCTGCCGACTGTTCAAGGAGAAAGAACTGGAATTGCTGCTGTTCGACAAACGGGTACAGTACAATAACCTGAACAGAGTACCGTTCGGTTCGAGCTACTTCTGCCACAGGCTGCTGCCGAAGCAGATTGTCTTTGAGAACCTGACGGTAGAAAAGGGATTGAGCCGGATGCACGGCGATATGGACGAACTGGTGAAATCATGAACCAAATACAGGGATAAAATCGAATGGAAGAAGAAATGAAATAGGTTCTTTTGGAATTTATATGCAGGCATGAGCGCACGGCGGAAGTATGCCGTGCCGCCATTGAAGAGGAAGGCTGGCAGTTGGAGCATGTGCCGGAAGAGATGAAAACGCCCGAATTGTACTTTCTCTTTCTTTACATCAATTTGAAATGAGAAAAAAGAAATAACTTTATGTTCAAAAGAGATTTATTTTTTATATACCTTAATTCCGCAACACTATTATAAATTAAACTTTTTAAGTACCTGAGCAACAAAAAGTTGCTCAGGATTTTGC
>NZ_JBCOCI010000098.1:0-14703 GCF_040929485.1 Phocaeicola sp. RTP21198st1_B8_RTP21198_201120
CCCTATAGTTCTTATTGGGTTAGACAATAAGACGCATTAAAATGTATTCTCAAAGTGAGAATGTATTTTAATTTGCGGCATGTTTCCGCTTCTGTAATGCTTACTAAAGTGGAGTTACCTAAAAGGTAGTGGAACTTTACTAAGGATTGCAGAAGGGATAAAGAAACATACCTTAGAAGGGTGGGTGGGGTTTACTGATAGCGAAACTATTGGAGCGTAACAAAGTGAAGCGATTAAGCCTTTTTGGTTCTTTTTTGGCGTTTGAAAAAAGAACTCCCCCCCCATTTGGGAGGGAGGAATCTTTAAGCAACCTTTGTATTTTTCTCTTCTTCTACTTCTTCCACATCTAGTCTTATATTTAGATGCTGGGCTATGAACTTACTACCTTTAATAGCATCTGCCAATACAGTAAATAAAAATTTAGGTTCTTCTTTTATTGCTTTGCACCATGATTTTAAATAAGCCGCATTTTCTTCTCTGACGGTTACAGAAATACCCAAATATACACCAGACAAAGCCGATATTAATTCTGCTACAAGTTCTTCACGTCCATAATTGAATTTATCATTTTCATAAAATCCTTTTCGATTTAGTCTATTTTTAACACCTGTACTATGTCCCATTTCATGTAATTCTGTACCATAAAAACTTTCTCCGTCCTTAAATTGGCTCTTTAAAGGTAAAGTAATACTATCATTTGATATTGAATAAAACGCACTATCACTAGAAACCGTTTGAATAGGACACACCCAATTTTGATTCTTATTCATTTCATCAAGTATTGGATTTACATACATTTCTTTCTCTTCTTGTGGCTGTTCCTCTCCTGAAAATTTAGCCTTTAATATATCCCATCTATTGGGATATTTTTCCGCAAAATTTGTTTGGTCTAAATTAAAAACTTGGAAATATTTTGTATAAGCTGCTAAACGGTATTCTTTTTGTTCTTCTTCTGATAATTTTTTATATTCATCATATGAAATTTTTTCATTTGTCTGACGATGATAAGCACAAAATAATGTATAATAAACAGGAAAAGCAGCAGCACCTTTTAGAACATTAATACCTTCGTTTCGTGCTTGATTGAATGTCAAAAAAACAGGAGTTTGATAATTATATTTTTCACACAAAAAATAAAGTAAAAAAGCGTTTCCACCACTATAAGTACGCCCTGTTAAATTTTGCGGTAAAAAGTTCTGCTTAGAATTGACTTTAGAGAACCAAGGTTTTTGCCAATTCATAGACAAACTTTCAATTTTCTCAACCATAAGGTTTACAAACTTCTCTGCATTTTTATCAAAAGTAGATTTCATAATTTTGTTTGCTGTTCTTTATACTGGCAGCCAAACCAGCTTTAAAAGTTTATTTATCTCTTTATTTTCAATACTCAAAGATAGCAATTTTCTATAAATGTCGCAAATAATAGGACAATTATTTTTGTTAAATAAGGTTTATAAACGACTGATTTTTAACGTATTATCTTTTTCCCTAAAGTTTTATATATTTGGGGTAAGAGATTCGGTTTTATAAACGGAATATTCCCTTTAGGGAACATGAAGTCTATAAAACCGAATATCCAATGCCTTGTTTTTGTAGGTGCTTCGTAGAAGCGGTGGAAAAAACAAAGCATTGGATATACCTTAGAAGGGTGGGTGGGAAAAATGCGTTAGGGATTGTAGCGGAAAGCCCACAGCACAGCGAGGACTTGCAGCGAAAAGCCCGACCTGAAAGGTAACGCCCTATTTATTTCTTCTATTCATCAATCTTACTTTTTCATAACGTAAATACCTATACAAAGTAGCCTTACTTCCAATGTGTAATATCCTGCATATTTCATCTATAGAATAATCCCGATTTTCATATAAACGTTTTGCTGCTATAGCCTTTCTCTTTGCATCTTCCGATAATCCTATAGGTCGTCCCGTAAGTTTCCCTCGTTCTTTTGCAGCTTGTAATCCAGCCCTAGTTCGTTCTACTATTATTTCACGTTCATATTCTGCCAATGAAGCAAAAATCCCAAATTGACACCTTCCTAAAGCACTATTAGTATCAATACCATCAACAATGCTTTTGAATGCAACTTTTCTTTTCTGCAAACAATCAACTATATAAACTAAATCTTTCAAAGAACGTCCTAATCTATCTAGTTTCCAGATAACAAAAGTATCACCTTCTCGCAAATACGCAAGGGCTTTATCTAATTCGGGTCTATCTTTTACTCCTGATACTTTTTCCTCAAATATAAGTTTGCATCCGGCTTCTTTTAAAGCATCTAGCTGCAAATCTAAATTCTGTTCCCTCGTTGAAACACGAGCGTAGCCTATTATCTCCATTTTATTTAAATCCAAGTTTCATTAACTCAACTATTCGCGAAACTATTTTAAACTAGGGTTTTTTCCCCTGTTATTACCTCTAGTACTATTATAAATCAAAAGTACAGAAAAAGGGTCGATTAATGAAACTTTTAAAATTAAGAATATGAGTTATTCACAATTTATCATGGCTGTATTTGCCATTTATGTAGTTTACTACGCTGCAAACATTCTGTATGATGCTTTCCTAAAGCAAAGCAAAGTCAATACAGGTGAAGAAGAAATTATTTCAATAGGAGAGGAAGAAGAAATACCTCACAACGTTGTAGATGAAGATTTTGAAACAGGCTCATACGAAAAAGAGGAAGAAAAAAATGAATCTGAACAAAATTATGTATCTGTAAATGAATCTATTGAAATGGAAGTTGAAACACAAGGTATTCCAATGGAACAACTTCTTGCTAAAGGGAAAAGTATGTTTTCACACGTAAATTTTAACAAATAAACAACTAATTTTTATTCAAATGAAAAAGTTTTTTTCAAAAATTGCTCAAAGAGCATTCGCTTTAGCCATTAGCATAATGGTAGTAACTAACACTTTTGCACAAGGCGCTGCGGGAATTGATGCAGCTAGTTCTGAACTTGCAACCTACATGGACCCCCTAGGAAACATGATGATGATACTAGGAGGTCTAGTAGGATTAGTTGGAGCAGTGCGAGTTTATTTAAAATGGAACTCTGGTGACCAAGATGTACAAAAGGCTGTTATGGGCTGGATGGGGTCATGTATCTTTCTGGTTGTATCAGGTGTTGTCGTAAAAGCATTCTTCGGAATCTAATATGTCGAAAGAGTTTCCAAGTTACAATGTGTATAAGGGGCTGCAAAAGCCCCTTATTTTCAAAGGATTTAAAGGCAAGTTCATATATATCGGTGGAGCTTGTATTATTAGTGCTTTACTTTTATGTGCTATTGTTTCTACTCTGGCTTCTTTTATGTGGGGAGGTATAACTCTTGTAATAGTTATGTTTGGAGGGTTAGGAATAACATCGCAATTACAAAGAAAAGGGCTTCACAGGAAAGATAAACGAAAAGGCATATATATAGTATCACGCACTTTTATAAGAGATAGAAAAAAATAAAGCTTATGAAAAAGAAAAGTGAATTTGAAGCTCCTTATATTGGTATTGAAACAATAGACAATACTCCTATATTCTATAACCGAAGGGGCGACTATTCTGTTATCATTAAATGTGAAAATCCTATAATACAGTATTCAGCAGATATGGATGCTTACTATGATTTTCACCACTTATTTACTAATATCCTCAAAGTATTAGGAACTGGATATACAATACAAAAACAGGATATTCTATGTAAAAAATCATTTTTACCACCCCAGAATAGGAAGAACGACTATTTATCCAATCGTTATTTTGAACATTTTAAGGGACGAATATATACTGATATTTCTACTTATCTTGTTATTACAGGAGAAGTAGAAAGGTCTAAATTCTTTTCTTTTGACCCTCGAAGGTTTGATACTTTTATTAGAAACATCACAAAAGTATTAGGACTATTCGCCAACAGAGGAATAAGAGCTAAACTATTAAATGAAAATGAAATAGAAATATATATAAAAAGATTTCTATCTATCAATTTCAATCAGCAAACAGTAAGCCTAAAAAACATCAAAGCGAGAGAAGAAAATCTTATAATTGGAGAAAAAAACGTACAGTGCATTTCTCTTGTAGATATTGACGAAGTTAATTTCCCTTCTGTTATAAAACCATATAAAGAGGTCAATATTGGGCTAAGGTTTCCTGTTGACTTACTCTCTTTTTTGCATGATACACCAAGTATAGACACAATTATCTATAATCAAGTAATAAATATTCCAGACCAACGAAACGAAGCAAACAAATTAGAAGGCAAAAAGAAAAAACATAAAGGAATGCCTGACCCTGCAAATGATTTATGTGTAGAAGACATAGAACGAGTGCAGTCGGATATTGCCAGAGAAGGGCAAATGCTTGTATATGCACATTATAATATCATTCTTGCTGGTCTTGATGATATTAGTAAGGCTATCAACTATGTTGAAACATCTCTTTTTGATTGTGGCATTATTATTAATAAACAATGCTTCAACCAATTAGAATTATTCGAATGTGCACTGCCAGGAAACGCAATCAACCTAAACAGTTATGACAAATTTCTAACAACTTCCGATGCTGCAATTTGTCTTTTATTCAAGGAAAAATTACAAGTAACAGAAAACAGCCCTTTTCTTACTTATTTTACTGACAGACAAGGATTGCCTGTTGGAATAGATATGTCCGGGAAAGAAGGTGAGAAAAAATATACAAATAACTCCAACTTCTTTGTTTTAGGTCCAAGTGGTTCTGGTAAGTCTTTCTATGTCAACTCCAAAGTAAGACAATGGGTTTTAGATAACACTGATATTGTATTGGTAGATACAGGGCATAGTTATTCAGGAATGTGCGAATACTATCATGGCAAATACATTACTTATTCTGAAAGCAAGCCTATATCTATGAATCCTTTCCGAATTACTGAAGAAGAGTATAATGTAGAAAAGAAAAACTTTCTTAAATCATTAATTTTCCTGATATGGAAAGGTGCAAATGGTGAGGTCAAAAAGCAAGAAGAAGAAATTATGGATATTACCATAGAAAAATATTATTCTTTCTACTTTCATCCTTTTAAAGGTTATTCAGATGCGGAAAAAGAAGCCATACGTGAAAATTTACTACTTGAATTTCAAGTCAATGAAGAAGAATTTGAAAACGAAAGGGAAAAAGAAGAACGCAAGATACTTTCCGAAAAAATAGAGAAATTACAGCAACTAGTAGAAAAAGGAGAAGGCGGAGAAAAAACCAACGCAGAAAAAGCGATACAAAACATTCTCATCGAAAAAGGCTTTACACGCCAAGAGCTTGATAATCCTGAAACTAGATTACTTTCTATAATAGAAAGACGAATCCAGAAGAAAGAAGATATATTGAAAGAAATAAAAGTTGAAAGCTTATCTTTTAACTCATTCTACGAATTTTCCCTACGCATTATACCTATCATTTGCAAAGAGAACAAAATTGATTTTGATATTACTAACTATAAGTTTCTATTAAAAAAATTCTATAAAGGAGGACAGTTAGAAAAAACTCTTAATGAGGATTTTGATACTTCCCTTTTTGAAGAACCCTTTATAGTTTTTGAAATTGATGCAATTAAAGATGACCCTGAATTATTTCCAATAGTAACCTTAATTATTATGGACGTTTTTATTCAAAAAATGAGATTAAAAAAGAACAGAAAGGCATTAATAATTGAAGAAGCATGGAAAGCCATAGCTAGCCCTATGATGGCTGGCTATATACTCTATTTGTATAAAACGGTTCGTAAATTTTGGGGTATGGCAATGGTTGTTACTCAAGAACTGGAAGACATAATTAGTAATCCTGTAGTCAAAAACTCTATAATCAGCAACTCCGATATTATATGCCTATTAGACCAAAGTAAATTTATAGACAAATATCAAGAAATAGCAAATCTTTTATCCCTAACAGAAGTAAATCAAAAGCAAATATTTACCATAAATCAACTTCCCAATAAAGAAAACCGTAATCGGTTTAATGAAGTATTTATAAAAAGAGGAAACTATGGAAATGTATTTGGAGTAGAGGTTTCTCTGCACGAATATTTCACATTTACTACAGAACGAATTGAAAAAGATGCTGTTGGATATTATCATATCATTTATGATAGTTTCCAAACAGGATTGGATAATTTTATAATAGACCTAAAATCTTCCAAATTAAAAAATACGGATTGGGTTTTACAAGTCAATAAGGTACTAGGGTATCACTCCGATGAAGGAAGCCTAAAAGATATACTTAACATCATAGGGGAACAACCATTATATAAGTATATCCTAGATAAATACAAAAGGATTACAAACCGTTAAAGATAATATCATGAAGAAAATCCTATTTATTTTAGTGGTAACATCTACTTTAACCCAAGTTGCATATTCACAAAAGGCAGTCTTGGATATAACCTGTATGGAAACACTTATAGCTAATCATAAGGTGCAACATACTTCTTTCTCTAAAGTGAAAGAGAATGAAGCTCAAATAAGCCTTATACAAAAGCAAATCAGTGAAAAAATGGTTCAGATTGAATTTTTCCAAAGCAAATTTTATAATAGCCTAAAATCTGTAGAAGCCATCATAAAAACAGGAAAAGATATTATCTACTGTACTGATATTGCAGCAGATATTGGTAAATATCAAAAACAAATGGTTGAACTTGCTGTAGGTGACCCGGCTTTATTATTGGTGTCAGCAAAAACAGAGCTAGAATTAGTTAATCGCACTGCGGATTTGACACAATACATTTATCAGGTCGCTATTGTCGGGACAGATGTAAACCTTATGGACAATAAGCAAAGAATAGACTTGCTTAAGTATGTTATTAATGAACTAAGAAATATGAGAGGTATAGCATACGCTGTATGCCGACAGATGAAAACAGCAAAAAGAAATGGAGTATTACAAACATTAGCTCCGGGAGTGTTTAAATACAAAGATAATCGTTCAAAATTAGTTGATGATTTATTACAGAATTATAAAGTAAAACCTAAAAGATAATATGAAAAGAGTGCTTTTATTTTTTTCCCTAATGTTGATTATTGGTACTTCTAATGTCTATTCCCAAATGCCTGTAAAGGATAAAGGAAAATGGAGCGTACTTAATAATATGGAATTTATGGATAGAGTACGACTACAACCAGAATGGTATCATTACTGGATATGGTATAAAAAGGTTTTGGGTATTAAAATTCCTTTGCCGGGCTTAGGGTTACACGACAAATACGGGAAGGAAGATAGACGTAATTTCCAGTTACAAGAAATTCCCATGATGGCAGCCGTAGAGTACAATAAATCAGAAACAGAAAAAGAAGGGTATAATGTCGATACCATATATAGACAGGAACTCTTCAAATTTGGAGATAAAGAAATTGATTATCAATACACTTTAACTAAAAATCGCAGAAATGATATTCTTAATGATATAAATAAAAAACTTGTCGAATATTCTTCTAATGGCGGTAATAAAGAACACATTGAAGTTATAACTGATGAAGTTACTAGAATAAAAAAGAACATAGATATAATCCATGATTCACATATGAGTAACTCTAAAAAGAGAGAAGCCTATTTAGATTTTGATAAAGAACTAATAGAGGTTCTTTCATTAATAACAAGATTGAATAATATAAATAAAACAATAATGAGCCATGAATGAGTTAATAGATAAATTCTTATTTGAATTATTTGATGGACTAAGAGATAAAACAACTGTTCTATTCGGAGAATTTATTGCGGATGCACAAGCATTGGCAGCAATCTTTATGTTATTATATTTTGGAGTAGAAAGCTTCAAAATGATGAGTGGAGATAAAAAATTAGAGATTATCCCATTATTGCGTCCATTCGCACTGGGATTGGTTCTTATGTTCTGGATTCCCTTTATTAATCTAATCAGTTATCCCGGAGAATTATTAACAGCACAAAGCAAGGCTATGTTTACGAACCAGATAGAAGAAGTAGAATTACTTTCTCGTAATAGATATGCACTCATTGATAGCGTAGCAGTAGAGTTATTACATACTTCATTAGAAGTTGAAAGAGCCGAAAATGAAGTTAAGGATAAGAAATGGTATGATTTTAGTATAGACTTTTCAGCTATTGGAGACAAAATAGCTGGATTATATGTATATGTAGTCGCTAAGGTTAAAATGATAATGTTTAATATCATTGAATTTATTGTCGTTACTTTTTGGCAAGTATGTACCTATTTTGTCTTTTTCCTACAAATCATATTCACAGGAATATTAGTTATTCTTGGTCCACTAGCTTTTGCATTCTCTGTTTTACCTGCATTTCGGGATGCTTATATACAATGGATAGCTCGTTTTGTCAGTGTTAGTTTATATTCATGTATTGCATATATAGTATTATCAATTTCTTTAGTAGTAATGCAATATGGGATAGAAAGAGAAATTGAAATTTTAGAATATGCGCTTAGAAATGAAGCTGCATTTGTCATGTATGTCGGAATGACCTCTGGAGGTGTCAATAGCTTCCTTCTTACAGCATTACTTGGAGCATTTGCCATGCTTACAATACCTTTTGTTTCTACATGGATTGTAAGTACAACTGGAGTAGGGCAAGCAGTAGGAGGCATGGTTGGAGGAGCAGCCATCGCAACCAAAGCTGTAGCAGCTCCGGCTACAGGTGGAGCCAGTGCAGCTATGTAAAAAGATTCATTAAATTTTAAATTCACATAATCATGATTATTAAAAACTTAGAAAATAAAATCAAATTAGCCGGAATTTTATCCATTGGCTGTTTTGCAACTAGTATAGTTATTTCAGGTATGGTACTAGCCTTTTGTTTCTCTTTAGTGAAAGCTGAAAGAAAAAAAATATATGTTTTGGATAATGATGTCCCTGTACTAGTGAAACAAACTGGTACAGAAGTCAACTTGGAAGTCGAATGTAAAAGCCACATAAATCTATTCCACACTTTATTTTTCACATTACCACCAGACGATGAATTTATAAAATACAACATGGAAAAAGCCATGTATCTAATTGATGATAGCGGATTAAAACAATATAATAATTTAAAAGAAAAAGGATATTTCAACACCATATTAGCGAGTTCTGCAACAGTAACAATTATGACAGATAGTATCAAGATGGACATGAACAACCTATCTTTTGAGTACTATGGCATCCAACGTATAGAGCGAGAAACTTCTATTCTAAAAAGGCAACTTGTAACTACAGGGAAATTAAGACAAATTCCACGCACTGAAAATAATCCTCATGGACTTATTATCACAGATTGGAAAACGATACTCAACAAAGACCTAGATTATAAAGTAAAAAAGAATTTCTAATGAAACTGTTTAAACATAAAAAGAATGATAGAAAAGAAAGTATCAAGACTAAAGCCGAGCAAGCTACAGTTATTCTTCTTACTAAAATATTTCAAAAGTTCGGAGTTAATAACGCTTGTGAACGCTTATTAGCGTGGGCTGACATACATCGTAAAGCCATGTTTGGAATTACGATTTCATTCCTTTCTTTCGTCACAATTCTATCATTAGTAATGCGTCCAGAAAGAAAGCCAATGCAAGTTTTCAACGAAGAAAAAAGCAAAGTACAAATTAACATTGATAGTAACCTACAAAAAAAACAAGTAGGAGTTCACGACTTGTTAGAAGTGATTAAAATGCAAAATGAAATTAATGAGCTAAGAAAAAATGGGAAATTAACTCCAGAAGACACTGTACGAATAAAAGATTTATACAATAAATTAAATAAATAGCGTATGAAACAGATTGATATTAAAAAGCCTAAGTACATCATTCCGATACTCATCCTACCTTTTATTTTAGGGATAGGATGGCTAGTTAAGGATATGATAAACTCTGCCCCAGCAGAAGAAACTACATTAGTAGAAACGGAAGAATTAAATCTTGATATTCCTGATGCTAATTTAGAAAAAAGAGAGATAAAAAGTAAATTTGAATCACTCAAAGGAGCTTTCAATAAATCTTCTGATTATTCATCAATACAAACCATAGATAAAGAAGAAGAGGTTAGCGAAATTGAAAGTTCTGGTTCTCTTTACTCCAATGATGAAATAAGGCAAATTGACAGTTTAAATCAAGCTTCTAGAATCCGAGAAAAGGAATTGGAACAACAAATAAAAGGATTTCCTACTATAGATGAATCAAGCCAAATAGAAACTAGAAAAGCTCCTGAAAAATCCAAGATGCAAGAAGAAATGGAGCTTTTTAAAATGCAAATGGCTTATATAGATTCATTGCAAAATCCACGTCCTAGAACACCTCAAAAAAAACAGGATGAAAAGCCAAAAGAAAAGGCTATAGAAGTTGTAAAAGCGAAAAATCCCGCAGAAGTATATTTTAATACTGTAGGGAAAGAACAAAAAACTTCGCTAATCACAGCTATATTAGATGAAACTTTAAAAGTAACAGATGGTAGCCGAGTACGCATACGGCTTCTAGATGATATAATGATTAATGACGCTCTTTTAACTAAAGGCACTTACCTATATGGGAATGTATCTGGCTTTAAAGCCCAAAGAGTACACATTAATATTTCCTCTATAATGGTTGATGGCAAACAAATGAAAGTAGATTTATCCGTATATGATAATGACGGACAAGAAGGTTTCTTTGTTCCTTCATCAGCTTTTAGAGATTTGAGTAAAGATGTTGGAGCGCAAATAGGAAGCCAAACTATACAAATGAACAGCCAATCAGAAGGAGTAGAACAATTCGCTTTAGGTGCTTTACAAGATGCTTACCGTAGTACAACCCAAGCTCTTTCCAAAAACATCAAAAAAAACAAAGCCAAATTAAAATATAACACACAAGTTTTTTTAGTAAACAACAAAGATAAAGAACAATAATATGAGAAAGATTTTTATTGCATTATGCACAATGGTTTCTGTTATTACAGGAAATGCACAGAACACCCCTATTGGAGAAAACATCGAGCTTGCAGGTGAAAACCCAGAAGAACTAAAGGTTATATACGTCAACAAAGATGTTTCAACGCATTTTATAGCTATGGAAGATATAAAATATGTTGATATATCAGTCAATGATATTGTTGGCGATATTCCTACTGGTAACTCTCTTAGAATAAAGCCCACAAAAGAAGGAGCTAGTGGAGTTATCACCATTGTTACAGAAAGATTTTTCGTACAATATATGCTAGTATATAGTAGCGATTTAGCAAAAGCATACACTCGCTTTAATATCCCTTATGCTGATTTACGTAGCTATATGAATCCAGAAGTGAATTTAACCAAAGCACAAATGTATGATTACGCACATAGAATGTTTATTTCAAAAAATAAATTCTATGATGTTTCCAGTAAAAGTAACCTAATGAAAATTGTACTAAACAATATCTACACATTAGATAAGTATTTCTTTATTGATATTTCTATGATTAATAAGACAAAAATACGATATGATATAGACCAAATACGCTTCAAAATAGAAGATAAAAAACAAACAAAGGCTACTAATTTTCAATCTATAGAAATACTTCCATTGATGCAAGTTAATAAGAATCTTGTTTTCAAGAAGAACTATCGAAATATTTTTGTCTTTGAAAAATTTACTTTCCCAGACGAAAAAGTTCTTACCATAGAAATATCTGAAAAACAGATTTCAGGACGTACTATAACATTAAGAATTGATTATGCAGACATTCTTCATGCAGATGCTTTTACCGAATAAATAAAAACAGGAATTAATATGGAAACAAACTCACGCCCAGAGGTAGCCGCTTCCCCCGTTAAGCAGGGACAGTACAGCCCACGGAAAAGGAAAGACACCACGCCGAAAGTAAACCCGCAGCTTGCGGTAGAACTGGTATATCAAGAATTGAAACGTGTCGAAGCCTATACGAAGCGCATAGAAAATGCTATGGAAAAAGGCAGCCAACTTGAGATGTCTATAGAAGAACTAATAAAAACATTAAAAGAAGAATCCAAGAATCGAGAAGAATATTACATTTTAAAGCGAGGTATTTTGTTAACACAGATACTCCTTCTCGGTTTTTTAATTTTAATTGCTATATATAAATTCTGGTTTTAATAATTAAAAATAAAACATATGAATATTCTCAATGAGAAAAAAGAAGTAACTCCAATTATAACCCCAAGTTTTGGTTATAAATTACGTTCCATTAACTGGAACGAGGATTTCTATTTTGACAACCCCATTGATAAAGAGAAAATAAATAGTATTCCCAAAGCTATAGAAATATCCAAAGATATATTTCTTGCTATTGAGAAGAGTGGAATGCAGTATAGAGAAACTTATAAATGGGATGAATATTTATACTTCAAAATGACAGCGGAAAATATTTTTGCAGCAACCATATACTATTACTGCAAACACTATCCTAAAGAATATTGTAATCTTGCTTACATCATAGCAACCGTATGTAATCCTGATATAAGTATTTTGTCAGAAATGCTTAAGCGTGATAGGGAAACTGAAATATTTATAAGAGGATTGAATGAGTGTCATACCTTAAATGTTGGTTCGGAATTCACTGGAATCAAAAATGAATTAACCACATATTTAGGAAGGCTATATACTAAAGAATTCTTCTATTTGTTCACAGAAGGAAAATATTCCCCTAATACATCCCAATTTATCCTACTTCACTATTTCGATAATGTAATATGGCAAGTGGAACAATTACAGAAAAATGGTTTTTTGTTCTTGGAATCGAATATAAAAAAAGAGAATGATGAAGAATCCTTATATGATATAAAATTTCTAATAAACAAAGGGCGTCTTGATTTTTCGAAAATTCTAAATGAATCCACAGAAAAAAATGAAACTAACAATATTAAATAATAACACAATGAAGAAAATTATATTTCTTATTATGATTTCATTTATTTCCCTAAAGTCAATGGCTGGTGATGGTGATAAGTTTTTTAATATTTCAGGAGGTTGGCAATGGAAAAATACCGTCAATGCAGTTGTAGGGCTGGAGTTTGAAGGTAAATATCACAATGCTTATGAACTATATATTGATTTAGCTACAGCATATGATAAATGCCCGGTATGTAATAAGGTATGCTCTGATAGCTTCTGGAGCTATAAAACATTCGGCATAGGTGCAGCATATAAACCTACAATCTCACGAGGCAAAAACAGTATTTTAAGATGGCGGTTTGGAGCAGATTTAGGAGCTAACAGAAAAGGGTTTCAGGCTTCCATTGATATAGGTTTAGAATATAGCTATTCATTTAGGAATGGAATGCAAGTCTTTGTAATGCAAAAAAATGATTTTGTATTTTGGACACGTGACCATTTCCGAAATGGATTATTAGTAGGTGTCAAATTTCCAATAAATAAATAAGTATGAAAAAAATATATATAATTCTATTATCCATTATAGGGGTAATATCATCATGTACAAAACACGAAGATATTATAGACACATCATTACAGCCGGGTAGTATCTTATGTAGTGATGGAAGTATAGTGCATCCCTCGCTTTTTTCACCCAGTGAAAAAGAAGCCATTGGAGTTGTATTTTGGTGCAATGATGGGAATAATCCAAATATAAAAGAAACCGCTTATGCCGTTTCATTAGAAGATTTAGAAGAAAATCCTTTAATAGACACAGACGAGGATATAGCTAATGTTTCGGAAGATGAAAACAGCTTTGATGGAGCAGCTAATACTGCCGCAATAATGAACTTTGCTATAAAGGATAGTTTAGCTTATCCAGCAGCTCAAAAAGCTATAGAATATGCGCCAAAAGGTGTTACAGGTTGGTTTATTGGCTCTATCGCACAAAACAAAGCAATCTCTAATAATCTTGAAAAGGTATATTCTTCTTTCTCAATCATTGGAGGAACGCACTTTGATGGTTGGTACTGGAGTTCTACAGAAGATGGAGCAGGAAAAGATACTCCTAAAGTGTTTGCACTAATTTCTTCATTAACAAAAGGGAGAGCAACCAGTACAAGCAAAAGAAATTCATTTAAAATCAGACCTATTATAGCAATAAGATAATCATGAAAAAGAAAATAATTATACTAGCAGCCTTCGTTATTACATTTTTTACCGCATGTACTTCAACGCATATGATAACTTTCAGTAACGCTGAACTAAGCGACAAAGAAAAAGACATGATAGAAAATAATAGCAACTATTCAACCGCTTCAATAGTTGGTGGAAGTGCAAAATTAGTTAAGGAAGAAAGAGATAAAGCTATCCAAGAAAAGATAGAAGCTAGAAGAAATAAACTAAAAGCTATTGATGGCTTATCAATCTCCAGCTATAAGGATAAAAATGGAAAAGAACAGTTTAAAGCAACAGCTCAAAGTGAAATCTTATTCAAATTTGATTCATATGAATTAAATGAAGAAGCTCAAAAAATGCTTTCTAATCTATGTA
This sequence comes from Phocaeicola sp. RTP21198st1_B8_RTP21198_201120, assembly GCF_040929485.1. NCBI lineage: Bacteria > Pseudomonadati > Bacteroidota > Bacteroidia > Bacteroidales > Bacteroidaceae > Phocaeicola > Phocaeicola sp. RTP21198st1_B8_RTP21198_201120. The sequence goes on from NZ_JBCOCI010000098.1 coordinate 14,380, forward strand.
ATATCATTACTGAAATACCCAATACTAAGATTAAAATAATTGGGCATACAGACAATATAGGAGAAAAACAATACAATATCATACTTTCTAAAAATAGAGCAGCAGCAGTAGGGAATTACCTTAGAACCGCTGGTATAGAAACAAACAACATAACAGAAGATGGAAAAGGATATAGCGAACCCATTGCAGACAATACAAGTGAAGCTGGGCGTGCTAAAAATAGGAGAGTAGAAATATTTATCACAAATGATGAATATTAAAAAGAGAGATTGCTATTAATAAAGACCGGGAGGTAAAACTCTCGGTCTTTGTTTTATAATCTGA
>NZ_JBCOCI010000099.1:0-14369 GCF_040929485.1 Phocaeicola sp. RTP21198st1_B8_RTP21198_201120
TACATATCTTAATAATATATGCAAGAAAAGATCATTATTCTCGACTTCGGTTCACAAACCACACAGCTCATAGCCCGTCGCGTTCGCGAACTGAATACTTATTGCGAGATTGTGCCTTACAACAAATTTCCACACAATGATCCGTCCGTAATCGGCGTTATCCTTTCGGGAAGCCCCTTCTCTGTTTATGATGAAAGCGCCTTTAAAGTCGATTTGAGTGACATTCGCGGAAAGTATCCTATTTTGGGTATCTGCTATGGTGCACAGTTCATGTCTTATACGAACGGTGGAAAAGTAGAACCGGCCGGCACACGTGAATACGGACGTGCGCACCTTTCCACTTTCGACCAAGAAAACCCACTATTGAGGAACGTTCGTGAGCACTCACAAGTATGGATGAGCCACGGAGATACCATCACCGCCATTCCGGAGAATTTCAAAATTATCGCTTCAACAGATAAAGTAGCCATCGCTGCTTATCAAATAAAGGAAGAGAAAGTATGGGGAGTACAGTTCCACCCGGAAGTGTTCCACAGCGAAGACGGAACCCAGCTCCTGAAAAATTTTGTAGTCAACATTTGCGGAGGGAAACAGGACTGGAGTGCTGCCTCCTTCATTGAAACGACTGTAGCCGAACTGAAAGCGCAACTGGGAAATGACAAAGTAGTATTGGGGCTGAGTGGCGGAGTAGACTCATCCGTAGCAGCCGTATTACTAAATAAAGCGATAGGCAAGAATCTTACCTGCATTTTTGTAGATCACGGCATGCTGCGTAAGAACGAATTCAAAAATGTACTTCATGATTATGAATGTCTCGGACTGAATGTAATCGGAGTAGATGCCAGCCAAAAATTCTTCAGCGAACTGGCAGGTGTGGAAGAACCTGAAAAAAAGCGTAAGATTATCGGCAAAGGTTTTATTGACGTATTCGATGAAGAAGCTCATAAGATTAAAGATGTGAAATGGCTGGCACAAGGCACCATTTATCCTGACTGTATCGAGTCATTAAGCATCACCGGCACTGTAATCAAAAGTCATCACAACGTAGGTGGACTACCTGAAAAAATGAATTTGAAACTATGCGAGCCTCTGCGTCTGCTATTCAAGGATGAAGTACGCCACGTAGGTCGTGAACTAGGTATGCCGGAACATCTGATTACACGCCATCCATTCCCCGGACCAGGACTTGCGGTACGTATTTTAGGTGATATCACTCCCGAGAAAGTACGTATTCTGCAAGACGCCGATGATATCTATATCCAAGGATTGAGAGACTGGAAAGTGAAAGATTCGGATGGAAACGAAACATCCCTTTACCATCAAGTATGGCAGGCAGGCGTAATCTTGCTACCCGTACAAAGTGTGGGAGTAATGGGAGACGAACGTACATACGAACGTGCCGTTGCCCTGCGTGCCGTAACTAGTACGGATGCCATGACCGCCGACTGGGCTCATCTTCCTTATGAATTTATGGCTAAGGTTTCAAACGACATCATCAATAAGGTAAAAGGCGTAAACCGCGTATGCTATGACATCTCGTCCAAACCGCCTGCCACAATTGAGTGGGAATAATAGACAACCAACTAATAACTTAAAAACAACATAACGGAATGAAACAAGATATGATTGTTATCTTGGATTTGGGAAGTACCGAAAACACCGTGCTTGCCAGAGCCATTCGTGCTTTGGGTGTATATAGTGAAATTTACCCGCACGATATCACAGCCGCCGAGCTGAAAGCATTGCCCAATGTAAAGGGTGTCATTATCAATGGTGGCCCAAACCATGTGATTGACGGAGTGGATATTGACGTGCTTCCCGAGATTTACAAAGCAGGAGTTCCCGTAATGGCTGCCGGTCATGACAAAGCATGCTGCGAAGTGAAGCTCCCCCAACTGACGGATGATGTGGAAGCAATAAAGAATGCAGTGCAATCGTTTGTTTTTGATACTTGCAAGGCAGAGGCCAACTGGAATATGACAAACTTTGTCAATGACCAAATTGAATTGATCCGCCGCCAAGTAGGCGATAAGAAAGTTTTATTGGCGCTTTCCGGAGGTGTGGACAGTTCTGTAGTAGCAGCCCTGTTGCTAAAAGCCATCGGCAATAATTTGGTATGTGTACATGTGAACCATGGATTAATGCGCAAAGGTGAATCGGAAGCAGTGATTGAAGTTTTTAAAAATCAGTTGAACGCTAATTTAATTTACGTGGATGCTACAGACCGATTCCTGAGTAAACTAGAAAATGTAGCTGATCCGGAGCAGAAACGCAAGATTATCGGTGGTGAATTTATTCGTGTGTTCGAAGAAGAAGCCCGTAAGCTAAATGGAATCGACTTTTTGGGACAAGGTACAATTTATCCTGATATCGTAGAAAGTGGTACTAAAACAGCCAAAATGGTAAAATCCCATCACAATGTAGGTGGCTTACCCGAGGATTTACAGTTTGAATTAGTAGAACCTTTACGCCAGTTGTTCAAAGACGAAGTCCGTGCCTGCGGAGTGGAACTTGGTTTACCATACGATATGGTCTACCGTCAGCCGTTCCCCGGTCCTGGTTTGGGAGTGCGCTGTTTGGGGGCTATCACTCGTGACCGCCTGGAAACTGTTCGCGAATCGGACGCCATCTTGCGTGAAGAATTCCAACTGGCAGGCTTGGACAAGAAAGTATGGCAATATTTCACCGTAGTACCCGATTTCAAATCAGTAGGCGTGCGTGACAATGCCCGTTCATTTGACTGGCCTGTTATTATCCGAGCTGTCAACACCGTAGATGCTATGACAGCTACTATCGAACCGATAGACTGGTCCATTCTGATGAAAATTACCGACCGTATTCTAAAAGAAGTAAAGAATGTGAACCGCGTATGCTATGACCTGTCGCCCAAACCAAATGCTACCATTGAGTGGGAATAAGAAATGTATTTCAAACCATGTAAGATCCCGAAACTAAAAGTTTCGGGATCCTTTTTATATTCAGGCTCTTCACTTTGCCCAAAATGACACTAGGGCAAGAACCATAAAGCTTTTCGCTTCTTTTAATTTCTTCCGGTTCAATATTTGCATCCAAAGAATCAAAGCTCTATAATCTCCTCATTACAAATGGTCAGTTTGCCGACCCCGTTTTCTGTAACTACCCAAGAATTTTCAATGCCGACCGGTCCTACTCCCGGCAATACGATTTTAGGTTCAAGGGCAAACACCATTCCTTCCTCCAACTCCCTCCGAATACGCGGAGCCAACACTGGTGCCTCATTGATCTCCAACCCGATGCCGTGCCCTATAAAACGTGCCTGCTGGGACACCCCCATAAAACGATCGGCAAATCCAGCTTTCGTCACGATCTCAATGGCCGCATTATAAAGATCCTCGCATACCACACCAGGCGCTGTCATAGAAGCAACCTTATCCTGTACTTCAAGACAAACTTGATGAGCTGCATAAGCCTCATCATTTAATTTTCCAATGGAGAACACACGACTCATATCACACATATATCCGTAAAAGTTTCCCCCTATATCCACCATTACACTATACCCCTCTTTCAACAAAGTTCCATTCATTCCTCCGGGCAAAGACGGGTCCAATCCCTTACCACCTAAGGCAAAATCATAAGGCGAAGGAGTAGCTGCATTATCTCCGGCCAACACACTTCCCATAAATATCTCCATACTCTGACCAAATACTCTGAATATTCCCAGACAACCTTCCAGTCGCATCAGGCGTTCCACCTCAACAGATAGTTCACGATCAGTCATCCCCGGATGGTATACATCGGGAATCTTACTATATGCCCGAGCATGTAAAGCAGCCGACCGACGAAAAAGTTCAATCTCCAACGGAGTCTTTACGCTACGCGCTTCACGAATAATAGCAGTTCCATCCACTACCTCCGATCCAGGAAAAAGAGATGCAAGACGCATATAGTCCGCATAAGGCAGTTCCCCACCTTCCAACATTATCTTTGAAGCTACAGGTATACCATTTTCTTTTAACAAGTCCACCATCTGCTCGGGTTTACGGATAGGGAATACAAATTCTCCCACAATATTATTAGGACGTTTCACAAAGAGAAGCGCCGGTGAATGAAGCGGTAAAAAAAGATAGCCGTTCACTATCTCACCATACGTATAAAGCAAATTTACATTACAAGCTATCAGGGCTGCATCAATACCTTGTTGGGCCATCAAATAGCGTATTTTATCTCGACGAAATTTCAATTCGGGTTGTAACATAAGTAATATTATCTGATTATTTAAAATACTGAGTACAAAAATAACAGATTTCAGTCAGTATAAAGGATAGTAGTTCCAAAAAAGAGAAAGGATATATTAAAACTCACTAATTTTGGATGATTGGTTTGAAAACAGTGTTCAATTATATTAAATTTGCAAACGAATTAATAAACAAAATATTTTTCATGTTCAACGGTATCAAGAAATATGTGGTAAGAATAGTATGTGTAATTATGTTATTACTCGTACAATTTGATGTATGCGCTCCACTAATTGATGCCAATCTGGCTATGGTAGAAACGATGGAACAGCCCACCCTGCCTTCTGACAACAATGAAGAAAGCGGAGGAGAAGAGACTTATTATTTCATGTCGGGACGTGCACAACTACCGAACAGTCGTTTTTTACCCTGTACTATTGACATGATTATCAATCTTTTTGCTATTCCCCAAGTTCCGGTACAGAGTTATACACCTGTTAGTGAAAATCTGGGAAAAGTGGTACATCATCACATTATCTTTTGTGTATACCGCATTTAATATGTCACATTAAAGTATCTTCATACATATTGGTCTTGTATTCTGAGAAATCTGAATGCAAGCCGAATCTTTTATTTACTCAAACTCAATTATTAATCTTTTTAAATTGTATTCGTAATTTCATGAAGAGTAATTTTCAGAAAATTGCGGTCCTGTGTACATGTACAGGATTGCTATGCTCTTGTGGTCAATCGGACAACAAGCAGGAACATCACAAAGAATTCATTCCCATCACCATTCTTCACCCCACAACCATTGAGTTTCCACGCTCGTATGTAGCTGATGTGCAAGCTATACAGTTTGTAGAAATTAAGCCCAAAGTGGAAGGTTTTGTTCAAAAAATATATGTAGACGAAGGACAAAAAGTCAAAAAAGGACAGCCCCTATTCCAACTTAGTTCCGACCAATATAGCGAAACGGTAAAAGAGGCGCAAGCCAATTACAAACAAGCACAGGCACAATATGAAATGGCAAATTATGAAGCCGAGAGAATAGGCCGGCTGGTTGACAAACAAATCTTATCAAAAATCCGACTCGACCAAGCCAATAAAGAAAAAGAAGTGGCCCAAATGAAAGTGGAACAGGCAAAAGCACAAATGCAACGTTCACAGATGGATTATTCTTACACCACTATCACTGCCCCTTTTGACGGCTACATAGACCGTATTCCCTATAAGACGGGAAGTCTGGTAAATCCGCAAAGCTTACTGACTACCGTAAGTGATATTTCCGAGATCTTTGCTTACTATAAAGTGAATGAAAGCGAGTATCTGGAATACAAGCGCCAACAACTTAGCGGACAAAAACAACACGAAGAAAATAATGTGGAACTGATTTTGCCAGACGGTTCCATCTACTCCCACAAAGGCACGTTGGAAACAGTAGAAGGTGATTTTGAACGAGGAACCGGCTCCATCGCCTTCCGTGTTCGTTTTCCGAACCCGGACGGACTGCTGAAACATGGAGTGACCGGAAAAGTGCGTATGATGACTCAAATGGACAACATCTGTCTAGTTCCCCAGAAATCAACATTCGAAATTCAAGATTTCACCTATGTGTATACCGTTGATAGTACCAGTGTAGTAAAAGTACGCAGTTTTCAACCGCTGGAACGCTATAATAATTACTACGTGACACAAGATTTCACTCCTAATACTGCCATCGTATACGAGGGAGTGCAAATGATGAAAGACGGCATTACCATCAAGACCGATACCATTGATATGGAAGCAATCAGAAAAGAAGTTGAATTAAAACAACCTATCGTAAAATAAAACGGACAGTTTATGTTTAAGCTATTTATAAAAAGACCGATACTTTCAGGAGTAATCTCCGTCATTATCGTCTGCTTGGGCGTGCTGTCTATCTTGACACTGCCCATCACTCAATTTCCCGATATCGTACCCCCATCTGTAACGGTAACCGCCCGATACACTGGGGCTAGTGCCGATGTGATGTCTAAAACAGTCGCCACCCCGTTAGAGCGTGCCATCAACGGAGTACCCGGCATGACCTACATGACCACTGTTTGTACCAACGACGGTATGTCCCTCACTACTATCTATTTTAAAGTGGGAACCGATCCAGACGTAGCTGCCGTAAATGTACAGAACCGTGTGACTACCGTGCTAGACGAATTGCCTGAAGAGGTAATCCGTGCCGGAGTTATTACAGAAAAAGAAGTAAACAGTATGTTGATGTACTTGAACATCATGAGTACGGACAGTGCACATACCGAAAAGTTTGTTTATAACTTTGCCGATATCAATATTTTGCGCGAATTAAAACGTATTGACGGTGTAGGCTTGGTAGAAATCATGGGTAGCCGTGATTATGCCATGCGTGTATGGTTGAATCCTAACCGGCTGGCCGCCTACAACATGGTACCTCAAGATGTAACTGAAGCCATCCGTAATCAAAATATAGAAGCAGCACCCGGCAAGACAGGTATCAGTTCAGACAAATTACCCCAACAACTGCAATATGTACTACAATATACCGGAAAGTTCAGCACAGCAGAAGAATATGGAGAGATCGTATTGAAAGCTCTTCCCGATGGTTCACTGCTACGTCTGAAAGACGTTGCCACTATCGAATTCGATTCTGAAGATTATAACATGACTTCTATGACCGACGGAAGACCATCGGCATCTATTATGATCAAACAACGCCCCGGTTCCAATGCAAGGGAAGTCATCCAAAATATTAAAACAAAAATGGCAGAAATCAAGGAAAGCAGTTTTGCGCCTGGCATGGATTACAATATCTCCTATGACGTATCACGCTTTCTTGACGCCTCCATACAATCAGTGCTGAAGACACTGCTCGAAGCATTCATACTGGTATTTATTGTGGTATATATATTTTTACAAGACTTCCGTTCCACCTTAATTCCTGCTATCGCCGTACCAGTTTCATTGGTCGGTACATTTTTCTTTATGGAGATGCTGGGCTTTTCCATAAATATGTTGACCTTATTCGCCCTTGTGCTTGCAATAGGTATTGTAGTAGACAATGCAATAGTCGTCGTGGAGGCTGTCCATGTAAAGATGCATCATGAGAAACTCTCTCCTTATAAAGCATCTGTAGCAGCTATTAATGAAATCGGTGGAGCCATTATCGCCATCACGCTAGTCATGTCGGCAGTCTTTGTTCCGGTGGGCTTCATGCAGGGAACAGTAGGTATTTTCTATCGGCAATTCTCATTGACACTGGCGGTAGCCATTGTTATCTCAGGAGTAAACGCATTGACTCTCTCGCCTGCCCTATGTGCTTTGTTACTGAAACCCGCTGATGGAAAAAAGAAGAAAAAAGCAGGATGGCTACGTCGTTTCTTTATTTTCTTCAACCGTCGGTACGACCGCTTTGAAAAGAAATACAATATCGGATTACACAAGTATTTGAGCCGGAAAATAATCACTTATGCCACACTGATTATTTTCTTCCTTGCCACTTTCGGCATGAGTCAAGTACTTCCTTCAGGCTTTATTCCCAATGAAGACCAAGGTATGATTTATGTTAATGTAGATGCGCCTCCGGGAGCAACATTGGAACGTAGCGAAAAAGCCTTGAACGCTGTACAAGCTGCACTGCTTCCTTTCAAAGAAATTGAAAGCATCTCCACATTAGCAGGTTATAGTTTGATGACTGAAACGGAAGGCGCCAATTTCGGTATGGGTATGATTAATCTCACCCCGTGGAGTGAACGCGATCAAACAGCAGCCGAACTTATAGAGATATACAAAGACCGTACCTCACATATCAAAGATGCGGATATTCAGTTCTTCCTGCCTCCTACAGTTCCGGGATTCGGTAATGCCAGCGGCTTCGAACTTCGTTTACAAGATAAAACAGCAGGCAGCTTTGCAGAATTCGCCGATGTTGCCAATACATTAGTAGAAAAGCTGAATGAAGATCCGCGCATTGTGGGAGCAACCTCAGGATTCAATCCTAATTTTCCACAATATCTGCTGAAAGTGGATATTGCTAAAGCAGCTAAATTAGGAGTAAATTTAAATGAATCCATGGAAACACTCCAATCCTATATCGGCAGTTTCTACTCATCCAACTTTATTCGTTTCGGACAAATGTATAAGGTGATGTTACAGGCTTCTCCAGAGTATCGTATGAATCCTGAAGATCTGTATAAGTTCTATGCCAAGAACAAGGACGGAAATATGGTACCCTACTCTAACTTTATGACGATGGACCGTATATTCGGTCCTAACCAGATTACACGCTACAATATGTTTACCTCGGCCCTGATTACAGGTGAACCTGCCGAAGGAGTCAGTTCAGGAGAGGTTATCGAAGCCGTGGAACAAATTGCCAAAGAAACATTACCTCGCGGTTATGATATAGAATGGTCAGGGGTTACTCGTGAAGAAAAAGACTCGGGTGGACAAACTGTTTTTATTTTCGGTATCTGCCTGCTATTTGTTTATTTGTTGCTGGCAGCACAATACGAGAGTTTATTACTGCCTTTCCCCGTCATACTTTCATTGCCGGCAGGTATCTTCGGTTCTTATTTTTTCCTGCAACTGGCAGGCTTGGAGAATAATATTTATGCCCAAGTAGCTTTAGTGATGCTGATTGGTCTGCTAGGTAAAAATGCCATTCTTATTGTGGAAATGGCCAATCAGTACCGCAAGCAGGGAATGAGCATTTTTGATGCTGCCGTTAGAGGTTCCGTAAGCCGTCTGCGTCCCATCCTGATGACCTCCTTTGCATTTATATGCGGACTCATTCCGTTGGTAATGGCAAGCGGAGCCGGTGCTTTGGGCAACCGTTCCATCGGAACAGCCGCCGCCGGAGGTATGTTTATCGGTACATTTGTAGGAATCTTCCTTGTACCTGGACTTTACCTTATTTTCGAGAGTTGGTCTGCACATCTTAACCGTAATAAAGTCAGCTATGATGAAGAAGATGAAAAATAACAATATAAACAAAACAGGTTTAATAATGGGGGCTTTCTGTCTGATTATGGTAAGTTGCAAAGCCCCTTCCCTTACTCCGACAGAAAAGATAGAGTTACCCGAGTTCTATATGGATAGGGAAACGGACAGCACCACTATCTCTTCCTTGTCATGGAAAACATTTTTTCCAGATACGTTATTGCAAAGTTATATAGCCGAAGCGTTAAATAATAATCACACATTCCTTCAAACTATAGAACGGATATCCGTTGCCCGTTCACAAGTTCGAGTAGGAAAAGGAGCGCTGCTGCCCGATCTTTCATTAGGCATTGATGGTGGAGTACAACGTTTTGGCGAGTACACTATGGACGGAGTTGGTAACAGCACCACCAACACTCCCGATTTAGAAAAAGACAAACATATTCCAGATCCCTATCGGAATTTCAATCTAGGACTTAATTTTCAATGGGAAGCTGACATATGGGGTAAGCTAACCGATAAAAAACGATCGGCCGTATCCCGCTGGATGCAGTCTGTAGAAGCTATGCGTCTGGCACGTACTTTATTGATATCAGAAGTAGGTACACACTATTTTGAATTAATAGGACTGGACAAACAGCGGTATGTACTACGCGAAGCCATCCTAACAGCCAGAGATGCTTATAATTTAACCAATGAACTGATGAAAGAAGGTGAAGTAACCCGACTTTCTGTAGACCAATTCCGGTCACGACGCCTTAAATTGGAAGAAATGCTGCTTGCAAACGAACAGCAAATAAGTGAAAAGGAACGTGCCATCGCCACCTTATTAGGACGACTGCCTTTCAAGGTGAAACGAGTGTCATTTGAAACAGCATGTAGTTATGAGTTTCCCACAGATGCAGGGATCCCGTCACAACTTTTGCAATATCGCCCGGATATAAAGGCTGCCGAACTGGAATTATTAGCTAGTAAATCCGACGTATCTGCAGCGCGAAAAGCTTTCTTCCCATCCATCGTGATTGGAGGAAACGGAGGTTTTAACGCATTTGATCTGGATAAATGGTTTACAGCTCCTGCATCCCTGGTTTACAATCTCGGCGCAGGTATCACAGCACCTATATTCAAACAAAATACTATACGTGCATTATGGAATGATGCGAAAAGCCAGCAACGCATCGCTTTGTTAGGATATCACGAAACGGTATTAAAAGCCTATGAAGAAGTATTAAACCTCATTACTGCATCATCCCAAATGCACCAGCGCAAAGAGTTGAAAGAAGAAGAAAGCCGTATCCATCATCGATCTATTTATAATGCAAATGAAATGTTTAAAGTAGGATTCGCAGGCTATCTGGATGTACTGTCGGCCGATGAACGTTTCCTGGATTGTGAATTGGAACGTATCGCTCTGAATGTGGAATCTTGTAAACTGCATATCATGCTTTACCGCGCTTTAGGAGGTGGAAGCAATTAGTTAATATACTTATATTTTTTGATTTGTTTGGTTTAGGAACCGTCCCCGACAAGCGTGTCGTCAGGACGGTTCCTTTTTACTACCAATTCAGGAAATATCAGACCTCTTGAGCAAAGAAACAATCCACAACAAAAATATAGCTCCCACAATAGAGGTTACAAGACTGCCCATAATACCTGTTGCTGCAATACCAAACAAACTGAATACCCAGCCGCCCAGAACACCGCCAACAATACCAACCAATAAATTAATAAAGAGACCGAACCCCCCTCCCCTCATCAACTTACCGGCAACAAAACCAGCAATAATTCCGATAATAATGTACCAAATAAAATACATACGCTTTGTTTTTTAGAGTTTATAATTAATCATCTTACTGATAAAAACAGCTATTCTGTATAAAAAGTTGCCTGAATAAATCTTTTTTTACTTCATTGATAAAATTATTCAGGATGCATTTTCCCTTTTTTCGATCTTCTTTTTCCGGCTTCAGCATTTTCTTTCCCAGCTGCTCTCCCTTCCATCTTTACTTTTGTCGCAAACTTAAAAGACAAAACATGAAGATTAACGTACATTCCATGCCATTATTAAGCCTTGCCGCACTACTTTCTTCCTGTGCTGCCGAAAGCAATGATAAGTCACCAAAGCAAACAATTTGTTTACCATAAAAGTACCTTTAGCATATGAATAAACTAAACGCAATCATTATAGAAGATGATTTTTTATGGAGCCGGCCTTTTCTGGTCTCTTCAAGTAACGGACATTGCCTATTTCTATTCTGAAAACAAAATAACCTTTGCCGTCACCCAAAAAGGACAAGAACACATAATCAACCTGTCTCTGAATAAACAAATGGAGCAGTTAGCCTCCGAACAGTTCTTTCGCGCCAACCGTTAGATTATTATCAGCATTGCTTCCATAGACCGTGCCGAACCTTATTTTAATGGCAAGATAGTAATCAGTGTCCTTCCTCCTTACAAAGTCCAAATCACCATCAGTGAAGAAAAACTTTCTTCATTCAAACTTTGGCTTAATTGGCATTAATATACGATCTTACACCAAATAAATCTTGATAACTTTTGGTTATAAATACCATAATTATTTTGGTGCTAAGATAAAAATAAAATGCCATACTACATTAAATATTTAGTTATAAATTGTAAATACTCGGTTCTCATAACTTTAGAGAACCGAGTATATTTCATTAATGCTTTATACATTTAATCTTAAATTCTTCACTGCCAATTTTCATATTTAGTGTACATGAATTTGAATTAAGTTCGATAATATCATACCGTACATACTCTTCACCTTCAATATAGCAAATGATAGTATTCCCAGAAATTTTGTAAGTACCAGATCCGTTTCCGAAATACCCTCTTCCATTATAAGTGCCATCAGAATTAAATGTAGCATAAGTCCGTCTTGGTATAGATGTCCATCCTCCGCCAAATTCTATTTGGGTCAGTTCCCATGTGCCAATAATAGCATCTTTGTATTCACTATCATCATCATCGGAACATCCAATAAATGATATCATTAAGATAGTGATCAGTAAAAATAATGTTTTCTTCATTGTTCCTTATTTTAAAATATGTAACCTAATTTCATTTGAATACTTCCCATTGTATATCCAAATCCATATTCTGAATTTCGTTGCATATTATAACCTACTTGTAGTGTACAATGGCTTAATTTAACTCCAACGGAAGGCGTACAGATAAACCCAGCCATTCCATCTACTCCTTTTGTTAATCCTATCCCAACACCTAAATCTAAAGAAAAGAAAGGGCTGACCGTTTCAGTAGCTGGTAAATATCCCTTCATATTCAAAAACAGAGGCAATACAAGTTCACCTTTACCCTTCTCGTAAAGTTCGTGATAATAATCCAATCCTACTCCTACACCTGTAGAGAAATATTTACTAATGTCAACACCTTGTATCGTGTGTATATTTACGCGATTAGTAGCAAATGTACCTATACCAACAGAATACCCAGCATTAACTTCACCGTGATATTTTACTAATGATTGCGCATTTAGTGTAAATGCAGTAACAATCATAATAACCAATAATGTAATTTTCTTCATAAATAATATATTTATATAATTTGATTACAAAAATATATATTATTTAAAGAAGCGAATTAAATCGAAGTTATTTTTACATAATGTTAACTATTTAGATGGGATAGTAGAAAAAAAGAGATGTTGCGACATCTCTTAATATCATTTGTTATATGCAATGTTATAGACCATTTTTTCTTGCTTTTTTGCTCTTTTCCTTTGCTTCTTGAAAAATAAGATCAATCATATCCTCAAATTCCTTAGGCATATTTTGTGAAATTATGTTTCCTTCTCCATCTTTCACAACATATTTACCTTTCTTTTCTGTTTTTGGTTTTTCCTCTTTATTATCCATATTCTCCTATGCAGCATATATATATTGCAAATATAAATGAAATCTATCAGAATCGCTAAGTTTTCTAGTATTAAATCGAAAAATATATTCATCGACATACTTCTGCATATATTTTCTGCTTACATGATAGTATGTTCCGAAAATTGTTCTCTTCAAGTGGGACCAAGCATTTTCAATACCATTATTGCATACCATTATCATGGCATCCGTTTCATCAAATTCAAAATATCCATATAGTCTTGCGGAATGGTTGACTGAACGTATTATGTAATCATCTGTTATCCCTGAGTATTCTAATCCGTCAGTATATATAACACTCCCTTTCTTTATGTATTTCTTAATAATCGGAAGAAGATGTTCCATATCTGTCCTTTCTACTACCTTAGCTATTAATTTGCCGTTTCTTTGAAGAATACCAAATACTGGAACCTTATCTTTATAGCTCCTTCCTTGACATTTTTCTACTTTCTTATTCTTATGTCTGTTTTTGTTCTTTCCACCAATATAAGATTCATCTATTTCGCATCCCCATATTACTGCTGCAAAATCTTCTGGGGAAGATTCGTTTTGTCTTTTGGTCAATTCCCTTAGCTTATTCATCATGTACCATGCCGTTTTCTGTGTCACACCTAAATCTCTAGCAGCTTGATGAGAGGAAAGGCTTCTTTTATGTTTAGTATAGATGAAAATAAGATACAGCCACTTAATCAAAGGAATTTTTGATTTGGCAAAGATAGTGTTGGTTTTTACAGTAAAATACTTCCCTGTGTTTTTACAGCGATATTTATGGCCTTTACATTTATAAACCGTAGAAGTAGAGTCGAAAGGGGATATGATTCTGTCTTTCCATCTCTTCTTCTCAAGATATTGTATGCAAGAGTCTTCATTTGGAAAAACCTGCATAAACTCCAAAAAGCTGTTTATTGTTGCCATAATGCAGCATTTTTATATCATACCGCAATATAGAAAAATAAATAGAATTATGCAAATAATTATAAATAAAAATCACACCTAATTGATATTATACCTAATTTTATCAATTAAAGCGGAGAGATAGATGATGTTGTTCATATTATTTATTGACCATTAAAGAAATTATCGCAATGAAGCGATAATATAAATTTATATATATTATGAGTTATTTTTTTGTGAATTAAGCATTAAGATAAAAGTTCCTCTTAATGCTGTTGGTGTCATCATTAGAAGTGATGGCACTCAAATTGAAATGAAATGTAAAGATATATACAAATATCTGAATCATTTTATTTAACAAAATCTTCTCTCCGCTTTTTAAAATAAC
>NZ_JBCOCI010000100.1:0-14427 GCF_040929485.1 Phocaeicola sp. RTP21198st1_B8_RTP21198_201120
AGTAACGGATATAAAATTCTTTCTTTTCAGACTTACAAAGCTGTATGCTTAATCCCCCAGGTTTATCGGGTGAGCCATACTTAACCTGAGTATTGAAAGTACTGCATTGGCTGTCGGTTGGCTGGTATGTGAAAATAAAGTTTTCATAGGAAGTAAAAACGGACAGATTGAAATCTGTAGTGAAAATACCTATAATTTCTGTTTCGGTTAAATTGAAAGATATGTTGCAATGAATAAGAACGGTTCGGCATAAATGCTGGACAATCAGATGAAAGCTGCCCCTTACCGTTTTTACAGGCATTGTACAATAGATGAAGATGGAATCATGACTTGTCATGCTGGAAGTGGCAGTGAACTGAATATTTCTGAGGAAGTGTTTGAATTCCGTCTTAGAGATATGGAATCCCTGAACTGGATGATGAGAAAGGCCAGACTGGAAGGACGAAAAATCAGACCGGCCTCTCTTGATGAGAGATATTTTGACAACTTGCTAAATTATAAAAGATTCCAGTATTAATGGTATGATTGCTGGCGCAGACCTTTTATGCCTCGCTTTTATTATAATATAAGAATGAAAGCGTGTCCTGATTGATGAAAAAGACAACAAGGAGGGACTTGAACAGATTATTTTATATATCGGTATAGTATTCAATAAAATAAAAAAGTGACGGACTATGAAAAAAACATTAATTGGATTATTGGGCTCGACAGTTATATGCGTACTGTTTCTTGCAGGTTGTATTGATGAACATTACGGGGAGGATAGCAATACCATTGTTACCAATCTGACCGGCTATGCATGGGAGAGAACATTTCAGATACGTACTGAGGATGGCAGGGATGCGGAAGTCTGTGAACATTATGAGTTCGGGCTGAATGGTAAGGCTTCCTGTAAATCACGGACGACATGTGATGGCGAGGAAGTGGAAGAGCATGTACATTATTTCCGGTATGATTTTATCACTCCCAATAACAGATATCTTCTTCTGGATTACTGCTACTGGCAGATTGACAGGATCAGTTCTTCAGTATTGAGCATATATGAAACCTCTGACAATCCTGTGATTGTGATGGGGCAGACCAGGGAATATAAGAGTTTCTCGGCTGTTCCGTTGGGGAATGACTGATGCGCTATGTTTGATGTGTTTTTAGGAACAGAGGCGTTACAGGCATAAGTGAGGGAAAAATATGATTTTTGTCTCCATATTGAATCACTGTTTTTACTTATGAGAATCGGACCGGTGTTTTTGATGGGATTTTGTATTCAGAAATTCCACATCAAAGACAAGGATGTTTTTTAAAAAGATCAAGAGCTTTTAAAAAAAGAACAGGAGCTTTTTCAAAAACAACAGGATGTTTTGATGTTTTTCCACTCGTATTGTATAACATGGCAAAACACCTTGTTTTTCTTTCAGAAGTTTCAGTCTCTCCGCAAACGTCCTGTTCATCGGCTTTTCGGCTGAAGGATATGCACGATAAAATCCTTCAGCCGAAAAAGATCTTTCAGCGTGACAGGGTAAGCGATGTCGTATTGTTTGGTTTTCTATCGGTGTTCGGATTCACCTTTATACATTTATTGACCACGGCTGAAAGAAAGAACTACGCAGTTGAAGGATCTCAGTGCATCAATCTGTCAGCCGGAATGCCGATGAACAGGACGTTTGCGGAGAGGCTGAAACTTCTGAAGGTTTTGGGGGGGGATTCTCCGGGAGAGGGGGATTTCTTTTCAAAAGATGGATACGCATATCAAAAAGAACGTAAGAAGACTTTGCATACTTGCCGCAAGTTTTTCGGAATCTTGTAGCAGGATTTGCAGATTCTTGGTATAGGAATATCTTGTTTGATTTTATTGTTGTCTGGTAAAAATGCCGAAGTTTCCCAAAAACGGTCTAGGCTTGCGATAAACAGATTCGGTTTTAATGGTAAACAAATATGATTGTATCTGATACAAAGGTAGTAATTTCCTGCCAACGGGCAAAATTTTAATATAAAAAGGGGTAATTGCTTTACGCCGATCAATAGTTGTATGGAAAAATAATATCTTTACAACTTTGTTCAGATTTAAGGTGTTGAACCTATATACTGGTCATACTAGGAGTATGTGAGAGATAATATATTCAGGTGATTGTTATCGTCCGTGAGGTGAAAAATCAAGGATTTATCAAATAAACATGTAACTTATTTGATATATATATTCCGATAATTTCAGTATATTTTGTAGAATGTGTCTGTGCAAACTAGACGTAGCATCTATCGTCTGTGAAAAGTTGGATACTTATTATTGAACCTGAATCCGAATCCCAGCATCAGATAGTTAGGATCATGGAAATCCTGTAAATTATATCCGATATGAAGGAATGAGCTGCGCGTAACTTCTATCTTTAGTGCCAATATCTGGTAGAAAGATTTTAAATCTCCGCCTGCATGAATCACATTTGTACCTAATCCTATTCCAACTGTGAAGTAAGGCATTACGTACTCGGCACGTCCCGAAACTCCTAGGGCTAATTGTTTGCCGGCAGACGGCTTGAGGAATTCGTCACCGTATCCGTCCGGACTATATACATTCGCACTGCCGTCATAAACACCGTCCAATGAAATACCTGCACGGAACTTATATCCGAAATTATACATCGGCGCGAAATTAAATCCAAGTACCGGATAAGCTTCAGGAGAAGCAACCATTTGTCCTTCGCCAATAGTTACTCCTTTTCTGCGCCATGAACCGAACAATACCAAGTCATAACTGATATGACGGGGGAATTTAGGTACGGGTGATTGATATAGAGGTTTTGCAAAACATTCTTCTTTTCTGTTAATATTGTAGACCAATCCTACTTTTAGTCCGATGGAATTGAGTCCCGCATTCGGGAATTTTGTATTACCGTTAGAGAAATGCGTCACTGCCACACCTGTTGTGAAATCAAATTTGGGAGAGAGCATCCAGTTGAAATAGAAGTTTGTATTCAGATAGGCGTTTACTTTTGAACCTATCACCTTATTATATGGGTTCAAATCACTGTGATATGGTTTCCAGCCAAATGAAGCGCCGAAGTTCCATTCATAGTTTAACGACAATCGTTGGTTGAAACGGGCGATACGCGCTCCTTGAAATAAATAGACAGTAAGCGGGTTGCCCAACTGCGGCTTCTCATACATATTGTAGTAGGCCACACCGATACCTTGATAGGCTCCTCTGTAAATACGGTCGGTATAGGTGTTCGGATGAAATTGGAATGAGTATTTCAAGTGAAGCGACAGGGAATTCTCTATGGGTTTCCAATTCAGATTTTCTCCTCTGAAAAAGGAACTGGTGGGGAAAATATATCCGGGACGTGCCTCAATGCCGATACGGTGGATAAAGTGACGTTTCAATGACAGAGAATCTACATAAAGCCGGTCGGGGATGTTGGTTTTGTCTGAAATGGAAACTTCTGTTGTGTCTATAGGGATTCCCTCTGTATAATGATTGATTTTGTCTTCAGCAAAGGTCATGTTACTTAAGAACAGTAATGTACCCAGAAGTATCATGAATTTCCATTTTTGTATTGTGCCTTTCATATGCCGTGTAATGTTTTTGTGTTTTTTACTGATCTATTGTATGGTCTGAATTTTTTATTTGTGGCACAAATATAATCATAGTATTTGAAAAAAGAAATTTGTTAGATATAAAAAGGTTTTGTATAACCTTGATAACCACTATTTAAACTATTTTGAGGATGAATTGTAATATCATCCTCTACCATCGGCTCCCCACATCATTTTGTTGCGGAGTGTGTTGAAAAAGATATGGCTGTTTCGTTTTACTACATTTATTTTATAGTCGGCTTTGCGGATAGTGAGCCGGCTTCCTTCACGGCAAGTTTCGCTACGTCCGTCGATGGCAATCAGGAAATTGTGGCTGCGGCTCTCTATATCCAATGTGATTTCCCAGTCGTCGTTGATGACAATGGGGCGTACATTCAGGCTATGTGGTGCAACCGGAGTGATGGCGATGGTATTACTGTGTGGCACGATGACAGGTCCCCCGATGCTCAGCGAATAGGCTGTAGAACCGGTAGGAGTGGCAATTACCAATCCGTCCGCCTGATAAGTGGTGAGATAGGCCCCATTGATGGCTGTGTGGATGGAAATCATAGAAGAACTGTCACGCTTCAGTACCGCTATCTCATTCAGACCGAAAGGGTAACCTTTCAGTTCTTGTTCTTTGCAGGATACTTGCAATACGCTGCGGTCTTCTATCCGATAGTTTCCATTGTAGATATCATTAAATGTGTCCTCCATCTCTTCAGGGGAGACATCGGCCAGAAAACCTAATCGTCCGGTATTGATACCTAGTATGGGAATGTTGCGTGAACCCACACGGCTGGCAGCTTTCAGGAAAGTGCCGTCGCCTCCGATACTTAGTATCATGTCGGCTTCAAAATTATTTCCATCGAAAACACCGGCGTGACGGATGCTTATCTTGAGGTCGTTCGTCAGAAACTGGTAGAACTCGCGGCAGATATGGACTTCGGCGTTATGTTGTGACAGAATGGATAGCAAACGTTCCACATGAGCCGATTTCTTGGCTTGATAAGTGTTTCCGAAAAGGGCGAATTTCATTGGGCGTATATTCATTAGTTAATTTTATAAATCTTTTGTTTGTCAAAATGGACCAGGTTTTAATAAAACCTGCTAACTTTGCACATCAGAACTGCAAAGATAATAATATATTGCCAAGATGACAAAGTTAAGTGTAAATATAAACAAGGTAGCCACCTTGCGTAATGCCCGGGGAGGCAACAATCCGGACGTGGTGAAAGTAGCCTTGGACTGTGAGGCGTTTGGTGCGGAAGGTATCACTGTACATCCTCGTCCCGATGAACGGCATATCCGCCGCAGCGATGTGTACGAACTTCGTCCGTTACTTACCACAGAGTTTAATATTGAAGGGTATCCCGCACCGGAGTTCGTTGACCTGGTACTGAAAGTGAAACCTCATCAAGTAACGCTGGTGCCCGATGCGCCCGATCAAATTACGTCTAATGCCGGATGGGATACCAAGGCCAATCTTTCTTTCCTTACCGAACTGATGGATACGTTCGGACAGGCAGGCATTCGTACCTCTATCTTTGTCGGTACGGACAAGGAGATGATAGAATATGCCGCCAAGGCGGGGGCCGACCGGGTGGAACTTTATACGGAACCATACGCTACGATGTACCCTCAGAATCCCGAAGCGGCCATTGCTCCTTTTATAGAAGCGGCGAAGGTGACACGTAGCCTGGGGATGGGACTGAATGCAGGTCATGACCTTAGTCTGGTAAATCTGAAATATATGCATACGCATATTCCTTGGCTGGACGAGGTGTCTATCGGTCATGCATTGATAAGCGATGCGCTTTATATGGGATTAAAACAAACTATTGAAGAATATAAAAATTGTCTTCGTTCATGATGAATATCACTTTATTGGCTGCACAGGCGGCTTTGGCGGATACCCTTGCCGGGGGTAACCCCACATTGACACCCGTTTCGGGGGAGGCTCAGATGAACCTTTGGGATATGGCGGTAAAAGGCGGATGGATCATGCTTGTGCTGGCTCTGCTGTCCGTTGCGTGTTTTTATATCTTTTTTGAACGTCTTGCTTACATTCGCAAGGCTGGTAAGGAAGACCCTTTGTTTATGGAACGTATCCGGGATTATATTCGTACCGGAGAGGTGAAATCGGCCATCAATTATTGCCGTATTACTAATACGCCTTCTGCCCGGATGATTGAAAAAGGGATTTCGCGTATGGGACGTCCCGTCGCCGATGTGCAGGCTGCCATAGAGAATGCCGGAAACATTGAAGTGGCAAAATTGGAAAATGGCTTCCCCGTCATCGCTACGGTTTCGGGTGGTGCTCCCATGCTTGGCTTTTTAGGAACAGTGACTGGTATGGTGCGCGCTTTTTGGGAGATGGCCAATGCCGGAAATAATATTGATATTACATTGCTGTCAGGAGGTATCTACGAGGCGATGATTACTACTGTAGGTGGTCTTATAGTAGGTATTGCAGCCATGTTTGCTTATAATTATCTGGTGGTACGTGTGGATAAGGTAGTTGGCCAGATGGAAGCCCGTACCATGGATTTTATGGATCTGCTGAATGAACCGGTTCAAAAATAAAAATATATGGCGTTAAAAAGAAGACAAAAAATATCACCCAATTTCAGTATGGCGTCTATGACAGACCTCATATTCCTGTTGCTGATATTTTTCATGATTACCTCTACTATGGTGTCACCCAATGCCATTAAGGTATTGCTTCCGCAAGGCAGGCAGCAGACTTCGGCGAAACCACTTACACGGGTAATTATAGACAAGAATCTGAACTTCTATACCGCTTTCGGTAATGAAGATGAAATGCCGATAGACTTGGAAGAACTGCCCGCATTCCTGCAAAGGTGTGCCGAGAAAGAACCCGATATGTATGTGGCCCTTTATGCGGATGAGGTTGTGCCTTACCGTGAAATAGTAAGGGTACTGAACATTGCTAATGAAAATCATTTCAAGATGGTGTTGGCTACACGTCCGCCTGAGAAGAAACGTTAAGCTGTAAGCATGAAGAAAAATAAGATAACAGGACTGATTGGTACGGCTGTACTGCATATTCTTCTCCTAATCCTGCTGTTGGTGATTGCTATCCGTCGCCCTCAGGCTCAGGAAGAAGGGGGTGTCCCTGTTATGCTGGGAAATACGGAACTTTCTCAAGGAAATGCCGATCCTTATACGCTGACGGATGTGGATATAATGAATGAGCCCGAGGTTCCGGCTCCCGATGTATCCGAACCCGAAATGGTTTCTCCCGTCGAAACAAAAGAGGAAATCATCACGCAAACAGAAGAGGAAACGGTGACAGTCCCCAAAAAGGAACCTAAAAGAGAAATTCCTAAAAAAGAAAAGCCCAAGAAGGAGACTCCTAAAAAGGACGTACCGAAAAAGGAGACGGTAAAGCCGAAAGAGAAGACTGAGGCCGAGAAGCGTGCTGAAGCAGAAAAAGCAGAGGCTGAGAAGAAAGCGGCAGCCGAAAGAGCGGCAGCGGAAGCGGCGGCGAAGAAGATAGCCGGTGCTTTCGGAAAAGGAACTCAAATGGGAAATAAAGGAACCGGTACTACAGGCTTCGGTTTGGAGGGTAGCCCGACGGGAAACTCTTCGGAAGGGAAATCCAGCGGAGTGGGCGGTTACGGAACATTTGACCTCAATGGACGTTCTTTGGGTAGTGGCGGTTTGCCGATGCCTGTCTATAATGTGCAGGATGAGGGACGGGTGGTAGTGACTATTACCGTAAATCCCGCAGGACAGGTGATAAGTACTAGTATCAACAAACGTACCAATACAGTAAACGCTTCGTTGCGGAAGGCGGCGGAAGAGGCTGCCCGTAAGGCACGCTTTAACCAAGTGGACGGAGTGAATAACCAGACAGGTACTATTACATATTACTTTAAACTGAAGTAGCTTATGAAAACAATTTATGTATTTTTGGCAGAAGGCTTCGAGGAAGTGGAGGCACTGACCCCGGTAGATGTGTTGAGACGTGCAGGTTTGCCTGTAAAGACCGTTTCTATAACAGGTGTGCTGACCGTAAACGGTGCGCATGGTGTTCCGGTAGTAGCCGATATGGTGTTTGAAGAAGTAAAAGAAGAGGATGCGGAAATGATTGTATTGCCCGGCGGTCTGCCTGGAGCGACAAATCTGGATGCTCACGAAGGTTTGGGCAAGTTAATTATGACATTTGCTGAAGCGGGACGTCCGTTGTCTGCCATCTGTGCCGCTCCGTTGGTATATGGAAAGCGTGGTTTGTTGAAAGGTAAGAAAGTAACTTGCTATCCGGGATTTGAGAAGTATCTGGAAGGTGCTGAGTATACTGCCGCTTTGGTAGAGAAAGACGGTAATTTTATTACTGGTAAAGGTCCCGGTGCCGCTATGGCATTCTCATTTGCTATTGCTGGGAAATATGTCGGTGCGGAAAAGGTGGCAGAATTGAAGCAAGGGATGATGATTGCAGAATGAACAGGCATGTCATTATAGTTGCGGGAGGCAAAGGGTTGCGTATGGGGGGAGATATTCCCAAACAGTTTTTGCCTGTGGGAGGCAAGCCTGTGTTGATGCGTACCATAGAGGCTTTTTACGCTTTTGATTCTTCTATACATATTATATTAGTTCTTCCGGTGAGCCAGCGGGCTTACTGGAAAGATCTTTGTGAAACGCATCATTTTGCTTTGCGTCATGATATTGCCGATGGGGGCGAGACCCGTTTCCATTCTGTAAAGAATGGATTGGCATACGTGAGGGGAGAAGGCTTGGTAGGTGTTCATGATGGCGTGCGTCCTTTTGTTTCCCGGGAAGTGATAGCCGGATGTTATGAGGCGGCGCAGACTAAGCAAGCGGTCATTCCTGTAATTGATGTGGTGGAAACCGTGCGTCATCTTACGAAGCCGGGAAGTGAAACGGTTCCGCGTAATGACTATAAACTGGTTCAGACTCCTCAGGTCTTTGAAGTGCAGTTGTTGAAAGAGGCATATCAACAGGAATATACGGATGCCTTTACTGATGATGCTTCTGTAGTGGAGGCGATGGGCAGGGAGGTCTGTCTGGTACAGGGAAATAGAGAAAATATTAAATTAACCACCCCTTTTGATTTGAAAATAGCGGAAGTCTTAATTTGAAATGTTCGATATCACTACGCGTGACATAAAATATTTGCAAGGAGTAGGCCCGCAGCGTGCAACCGTCTTGAACAAGGAATTAAATCTGTTTTCCTTGCATGATTTGTTGTACTATTTTCCATATAAATATGTAGACCGCAGCCGCCTTTATTATATTCATGAAATAGACGGCAATATGCCTTATATCCAGTTGAAAGGCGAAATCCTCAGTTTTGAGACTTTTGGTGAGGGAAGACAGCGCAGACTTGTCGGTCATTTTTCTGATGGTACGGGCATCATTGATTTAGTCTGGTTTCAAGGAATTAAATATCTGTTAGAGCACTATAAAACCAAGACAGAGTATATTGTCTTTGGTAAACCAACCGTATTCAATGGTCGTATCAATGTGGCTCATCCCGATATGGATCCTTCAGGCGAACTTACCTTATCTACGATGGGGTTGCAGCCTTATTATAACACAACGGAAAGGATGAAGCGCGGTTTCTTGAACTCTCATGGGCTGGAGAGGTTAATGAAGAATGCGCTTGCCCTGCTACAGGAACCTCTTGCTGAAACATTGCCTCCTCAGTTAGTAGAGGAGCATCATTTAATGTCTTTGGATGAGGCCATCCGTAATATTCATTTCCCCAAGAATCCCGAATTGCTGCGGAAGGCCCAATATCGTTTGAAGTTTGAAGAGCTGTTCTATGTGCAGCTCAATATTCTACGTTACAGTAAAGACAGGCAGCGTAAATATCGGGGCCTGCGTTTTGAACGGGTGGGTGAGATCTTTAATACTTTTTATTCACAGAATCTTCCTTTTGAACTGACCGGAGCGCAAAAACGGGTGATAAAGGAGATAAGAAAAGATATGGGAAGCGGACGGCAGATGAACCGTTTGCTGCAAGGTGACGTGGGAAGTGGGAAAACATTGGTGGCCTTGATGTCCATGCTCATCGCACTGGATAATGGCTATCAGGCATGTATGATGGCTCCTACAGAGATTCTTGCCGCCCAACATTATGAAACTATTCGGAAATTCCTGTTTGGCATGGATGTGCGCGTGGAACTTTTAATGGGATCTGTCAAAGGAAAGAAGCGTGAGAAGATATTGAGGGATTTACTGACGGGGGATGTTCAGATTCTTATAGGCACGCATGCCGTTTTGGAAGATACTGTGGGCTTTTCTTCTTTGGGAATGGTGGTTATAGACGAACAACATCGTTTCGGGGTGGCTCAGCGTGCCAAGTTATGGAGTAAGAATGTTTGTCCACCTCATGTGCTGGTCATGACGGCTACCCCTATTCCCCGTACCTTGGCTATGACACTGTATGGTGATCTTGATGTATCAGTTATTGACGAATTGCCGCCGGGCCGTAAACCCATCCAGACTATCCATCAGTTTGACAATCGTCGCGCCAGTCTTTATGCCTCCATTCGCAAACAGATAGAAGAAGGGCGGCAAATCTATATTGTTTATCCTTTGATAAAAGAGAGTGAGAAAATGGATATCAAGAATCTGGAAGAGGGGTATGAACTGATTTGTGCGGAATTTCCCGATTGCCAGGTCAGCAAGGTGCATGGTAAGATGAAACCGGCGGAGAAAGATGCCGAGATGCAGCGTTTTGTCAGTGGTGATACTCAGATTATGGTAGCCACTACAGTGATTGAGGTCGGGGTGAATGTCCCTAACGCCTCGGTAATGGTCATTGAAAACGCCGAACGTTTCGGACTTTCACAATTGCATCAGTTACGTGGCCGTGTGGGGCGTGGCGCCGACCAGTCTTATTGTATTCTGGTCACCACTTACAAACTGACCGAAGAAACTCGCAAGCGGCTTGAAATAATGGTACAGACCAATGATGGTTTCGAGATAGCGGAAGCCGATTTGAAGTTGCGCGGTCCCGGTGACTTAGAGGGAACCCAGCAGAGTGGTGTCGCTTTTGACTTGAAGATAGCCGATATTGCCCGTGACGGTCAATTATTGCAATATGTCCGTGATGTGGCAAATCGTATTGTAGATGAAGACCCCACAGGGACTCGTCCGGAAAATGCTATTCTTTGGCGGCAATTGCAAGCATTGCGTAAAACAAATATAAATTGGGCGGCTATTTCTTAGTTTATGTTACTACATTGTTAAAAATAAAGATATATGTTGCATAACATATTTGCGATGTTTTCTCCCTGTTTATAGAGGTTACAGGGTATTTTACCGGGATTTTGTATATAACTTATATAAAAAAAGAGTTAAAGAAGTACCTTGTTTCTCAAGGAAAATCTCTATCTTTGGGAGAATTTTTGAAAAGAAGCACAGTATTAACCTTAAATGAACCGAATATTATGATGGAAAAAACGCTGGTTATTTTGAAACCTTGTACTCTGCAGAGGGGGTTGGTAGGTGAGATTACTAATAGATTTGAAAGGAAAGGTCTGCGTTTAGCCGGAATGAAAATGGTTCAGTTAACGGATGAAGTGCTTAGCGAACATTACGCTCATTTAAGTTCAAAGCAGTTCTTTCAGCGCGTGAAAGATGCAATGATGGTTTGTCCTGTTATTGTATGTTGCTTTGAAGGTGTGGACGCAGTTCAAGTAGTGAGAACATTAACCGGTCCTACTAACGGACGTCTGGCGGCTCCTGGAACTATCCGTGGAGATTACAGCATGAGCTTTCAGGAGAATATAGTTCATGCTTCCGATTCGCCGGAAACCGCTGAAGTGGAACTTAAACGATTTTTTAAACCAGATGAGATATTCGAGTATAAACAAGCTGTGTTCGGCTCCCTTTATGCTAATGACGAATATTAAAAGAAAAACCAAAAAAACGGATGATTTTGAAATGTGTTAAAGTAGTCGCAGCGGCAGCCTTCGCCCTAGTCAGCCTGAATGTGTCAGGACAGGATCTGTTGGCACGCCAGGCACCTATCGACCGAAAATTGAAAGCAGTAGATTCTGTTGCATTGATTCGTCAGATAAAGGCGGAAAAGTCAGCTTATCCTGCATATAGTCTCTATCCTAATTGGAGTAACGAGCGTGTACACGCTTATGGTAATACTGTTACTATTCCTGATACATTCCGTATTGATATGACCGGTTTCCGTATGCCGACAGAACACACAAAAATAACTTCTAAATTTGGTCCCCGTCGTCGTCGTATGCACAATGGATTGGATATAAAAGTATATATAGGTGATACGATCCGTGCAGCTTTCAGTGGAAAGGTGCGTATGGTGAAGTATGAACGTCGCGGATATGGAAAATATGTAGTGATTCGTCACGAGAATGGGTTGGAGACTGTCTATGGTCACTTGTCAAAGCAGATTGTGGATGAGAATCAGTATGTAGAAGCAGGAGAACCTATCGGATTGGGTGGAAATACCGGGCGTTCTACTGGATCACATCTTCATTTTGAAACCCGTTTCTTGGGACAGGCCATTAATCCGGCACTTTTATTTGATTTTGAAAAACAGGATATTGTAGCCGATTCTTATTTGTTTAGAAAAGGTAATAACAGATACCAGCGTAACACGAATAGTAAGAACGTGAATTTGTTGGCTTCATCAGATGGTACTATCCGTTACCATAAGGTAAGAAGTGGAGATACATTGAGCCGCATTGCACAGAAAACAGGTACATCTATTGATGCTTTATGCAAGTTGAACCATATTACCCGTAGAACTATTCTTCGTCCGGGACAAGTGTTAAGATGTTCTTAAGCTTTAGTTAATTAAGAAATACAAAATAGGGCGGGAAAGAGTATTCTTTTCCGCCTTTTTGTTTACGCTTAAGCAGAAAAATGCGTAACTTTGCCGTCTAATCATAGAGTGTGATGAAAGATACGAAACAACAATTTGAACATGTAATAGCTGTCTGCCGTGATTTGTTTGCGAAAAAACTGCACGATTACGGCGCAGCATGGCGTATCATGCGCCCTTCATCTGTTACCGATCAGATATTTATCAAGGCAAACCGCATCCGTAGTATTGAAATCAAAGGGGTGACGATGGTAGATGAAGGTATCCGTTCGGAGTTTATCGCTATTGTGAATTATGGAATAATCGGCCTGATCCAATTGGAGCTGGGATATGCTGATACGGATGATATGACTGAAGAACGTGCTTTGGAATTGTATGACCGGTATGCCAAACAGGCATTGGAACTGATGCTGGCCAAGAATCATGATTATGACGAAGCATGGCGCAGCATGCGTGTCAGTTCATATACTGATTTGATTTTGATGAAAATCTATCGTACCAAGCAGATTGAAGGTCACGATGGAGCCACATTGGTATCAGAGGGCATTGATGCCAACTATATGGATATGATTAATTATTCTGTATTCGGATTGATCAAGTTGGAATTTGGAGAGTAAACAGTTACATAGTATCATTGGAATCTGGACAAATGCCTGCCGCTTTTTGCTGGCGGTAGTATTTATATTTTCCGGTTTTGTCAAAGCGGTAGATCCGCTGGGTACCCAATATAAAATTCAGGATTATTTGGAGGCTTTCGGTTGGGCTGCTTCGGTGCCTGCCTTTCTTCCGTTTCTGGCGTCTATATTGCAGGCAATGGTTGAGTTTTGTTTAGGAGTATATCTTTTGTTTGGTATCCGCAGAAGAATGACAACCTTGTTTGTTGTGCTTATCATGGGGGTGATGACTCCGCTCACTTTATGGTTGGCTCTTTCCAATCCGATATCGGATTGTGGATGTTTCGGCGATGCTGTGACTTTGACTAATTGGGAAACTTTTGGGAAGAATGTATTTTTGTTGATAGCTGCGGCTTCCGTTTTTAAATGGGGAAACCGTATAACTCCTTTGGTGACCAAACGTTTCGATTGGTTGGTGGCTATGTATGCGTTTCTCTATATTTCGGGGATGACTTTGTATTGTTACCATGAATTGCCTGTCTTTGATTTCCGCCCTTATCATATCGGGGCAGATATACGTAAAGGGATGGAAATTCCGGAAGGAGCGAAGCCTACTGTTTATGAAACTCGTTTTATTCTTCAAAAAAATGGAGTGGAGAAAGAATTTACATTAGAAAATTATCCCGATAGCACATGGACTTTTGTAGATTCCCAAACGATAGTGAAGGAACAAGGATACGAACCGCCTATTCATGACTTTTCTATTATTCGTCAAGAAGATGGGGAAGATATAACCGATGAAGTACTGGATGATGATAATTATACTTTTCTGTTGGTGGCGCATCAGCTGAGCCAGGCGGATGATAGTACCATTGACCTGATAAATGAACTGTATGATTATAGTGTGGAGCATGGATATCAATTCTATTGTCTTACTTCATCACCCGATAGTGACATTGAAGACTGGCAGGAGCGTACGGGAGCCGAGTATCCTTTTTGCCTGATGGATGACATTACACTGAAAACCATGATACGCTCTAATCCTGGACTGATGTTGCTGAAGAACGGAGTAGTTATAAACAAGTGGAGTGTGAATAGTCTGCCTGATGAATATGTGCTGACCGACAGGCTGGAAAAATTGCCCTTGGCACAAATCAATGAAAAGACTTTCAGTCATAAAGTGGTGCTGGTATTGGCATGGTTTGTCTTCCCGTTGTTGTTTTTCAGCATGGTGGATGTCATTTGGGAGCATTTTCATAGGAAAAAGAAATTGAAAGAGAATCGAACAAAATAATTTCATTAACCCTTTAATAAAACCTCAAATCCGCAACTAAGCCCTTGAACGTCCTTATTGCGTTTACACGTCCTCTCATTACTGAATTTGCAGAT
>NZ_JBCOCI010000101.1:0-14041 GCF_040929485.1 Phocaeicola sp. RTP21198st1_B8_RTP21198_201120
CTTTTGATACGTGCATTCAGATCCACCAAATGAAAAGGTTTAGGCAGATAATCATCAGCTCCGAGATCCAATCCTAGCACTTTGTCTTCTATAGAATCTTTGGCTGAAAGAATGATAACATTTTCCCGTTTATGCATTTTTTTTAACTTTTCCAACAAGTCCAAGCCACTGCCATCCGGCAACATAATATCCAGCAAAATGCAGTCATAATCATAATCCTCTATCTTTTGTAATGCGGTGCGGTAATCGGCAGCAATTTCCACCACATAACGCTCCTTTTCCAATGAGCGCTGAGTCACTTCACGCAAATTAGCATCGTCTTCTACTAATAGTATTTTCATAAGTCCTACTTTTGGTTCTTAAAGACAAAGAAA
Source organism: Phocaeicola sp. RTP21198st1_B8_RTP21198_201120 (assembly GCF_040929485.1). NCBI lineage: Bacteria > Pseudomonadati > Bacteroidota > Bacteroidia > Bacteroidales > Bacteroidaceae > Phocaeicola > Phocaeicola sp. RTP21198st1_B8_RTP21198_201120. The sequence goes on from NZ_JBCOCI010000101.1 coordinate 375, forward strand.
CAAGATAATTCTGAAAAAACACTGAAATAAGAAAAAAAACGAAGAAACCATACACTTTTTTCCATCACCCAACTAATAAACAACAAATATCAAACTAAAAACCGTTATCAACTATACAATCAGCCCCCTGCATCTACCACAACAAGATGCAAGGGGCCACACACAACTCTCTCTAATCAAACCCTAATTATTTGATTTCCATTTGAGAAAAATCCATTTGACTCAAGCCTACTGGTGACGGTGTTTCTTTTAAATCAAAAGAGACTTCCTTTTCACCATTTTTAGCCGAGTTTATTTTTACCTTTATACCCTTTGTTTCCGATGTTATTTTCAAAGAATTCAAATTAAAGGATACCGCACCGTTTCTCCAATAGCCAGTAGTATCAGCATACGTATTGTAACGATACTCTAAATGAATATAGCCATCCTGGACGGGCGTAATTGTAGTGTTCTTTACCAAACTAACCAAATGTTTCATTTTAGAAGGCATGTTCTGATTAAAAATAATATTCAAATAGCCGCCACTAATCCACATATTACCTTCAAATATATCTACAGGATCATTTCCAAACTCCTCTTCATTCTCTGCTGTCAGCTCCTCTATAGGTTTAGTTAGAATTTCCTTTATACTCAACACTTTGACTGAGCAATCATATCCTTCCGGATAATTATCATACAAAGGATTGAAATAAAGAATAACCCGTTGTCCATCTATCGGGGAATACCAAAAATAATCAGTCGTTGCAGGCCAGATTTGTCCCCATCTGTCACCGGTAAAGTCATATACATGGGCACCTTTCACATTTACAGTAGCCCAATCCACTGCCACATCACCAAGAGAGTAGCCGTCACTATCATCACATGATTGGAGAGTGACTCCCATAACTACCAGGAATGCTAATAATAAAAGGTTCAACTTTTTCATAACTATAATGTATTAATCTCTTTTCTACTCTTAAAAGTAAAAAAGAGATCAAATACTGCATTTCATCCATTAATATTAACTTATTTTCAGTAAAAGGCTTGTAGAAAAACCAGATTCATTAAGAAAAAAAATAAAAACTTCCCGATTCGTCACGAACCGGGAAGCTTAAAACTGAGTTATATACAGATTTTCCCATTCAGGGGGAACATGGCTTTTCTATCAGCTTTTCACCCTTGTTTTGTTAAGGTAAATGGTTATATATTTAAAAGTTTAGTTTTTAGCGTATTATGTTAACTCACATAACAAAAAATATACCACGGGGCATAGTACCACTCAATACACTAAAAATCAACAGAATAATCATTTTTTTATTTTCCACATTATGTGGAAATACCACAATTTCATTCCACAATTTTGTAGAATTAATCCCCGTTTTTAAAATATATCTTTATCTTTGTAGAATTGATTACTCACTAAACAATATAATTACTATGAAAAAAAGACATTACGGAATGCTCTCATTGGCATTTACTTCATGCTTGGCTGTTCATGCGGAAAATAAAAATCAAAACACAGACAAGCCCAATGTCATCTTCATTTATGCTGATGATTTAGGATATGGTGACTTGGAGTGTTATGGAGCAAAAAACGTACAAACTCCAAATGTCAACCGTCTGGCATCCGAAGGGATACGATTTATCAACGCACACGCTACCGCCGCTACCAGTACCCCATCCAGATATTCCATGCTGACCGGAGAATATGCATGGCGTAAACCCGGAACAGATGTAGCTGCAGGCAATGCAGGAATGATTATACGTCCCGAGCAATATACTATGGCAGATATGTTTAAAAGCTCCGGATATGCCACAGGAGCATTTGGCAAATGGCATTTAGGATTAGGTGATAAAACTGCACAACAAGACTGGAATGCTCCTCTCTCCGCTTCTCTAGGTGATTTGGGGTTTGACTATTCCTATATCATGGCAGCCACAGCCGACCGGGTTCCCTGTGTATTTATCGAGAATGGCCAAGTAGCCAATTATGATCCTTCAGCTCCGATAGAAGTAAGCTATATAAAAAATTTCCCCGGTGAACCTACCGGAAAAGACAACCCTGAACTTTTATATAATCTGAAACCGAGCCACGGTCATGATATGTCTATCGTGAACGGCATCAGCCGAATCGGTTATATGAAAGGAGGTGGCAAAGCATTATGGAAAGATGAAAATATAGCCGATTCCATTACCGCACATGCAGTTGATTTTATCAAACAACATAAAGACGAGCCTTTCTTTATGTATTTCGCCACTAATGATGTGCATGTTCCCCGTTTTCCACACAATCGCTTCCGTGGTAAAAACAAGATGGGACTGCGCGGTGATGCTATCGCACAATTTGACTGGAGTGTAGGTCAGTTACTCGAAGCCCTCGATAAAATGGGATTGACCCAGAACACATTAATTATTCTTTCCAGCGACAATGGACCGGTAGTAGACGACGGATATGATGACAAGGCAGAAGAGCTACTGAACGGGCACGAACCTGCCGGTAACCTGAGAGGTGGAAAATACAGTGCATTTGAAGGGGGTACCCGTGTTCCTGTAATTGTACACTGGCCTAAAGCCATCAACAAGCCGGAAGTCAGCGATGTGCTTATTTCACAAATAGACTGGCTGGCATCACTAGCTTCTTTGGTAGATGCCCGTATTCCGAAAGGAAGTGCTCCCGACAGCTACAACCGGTTAGCAAATTTATTAGGACAAGACAAAACAGACCGCCCATGGGTTATTGAACAGGCATCCAATCACACCCTATCCGTGCGTACTAAAGATTGGAAATTTATTGAAGGCAGCGATGGTCCTAAAATGATTCCATGGGGTCCGAAAATTGAAACTGGTTATTTAGGTATTCCCCAGTTATATGATATGAAACAAGCAGGTGAAAAGGTGAATTTAGCGACTGAACATCCCGAAAAAGTATTCGAATTACAACAAATATTGAGAAAAGTACGAGATAAAAGTATTCAGATGAAGTAACATGCTGAATACACACCAACCCAATGTTTCCAAAAGGGTGAATCAAGACAAAAGAATCACATAAAAGGTCTTGAATTCACCCTCTTTTTTAATCAAGAAAATTTCAATATGGTCCTCATTTCAAAAGAACCAATCCTTATAGACAAAGATCCTTTTCTTTAAAGTCTAAGTATTTATAACAAAACACCTTGAACACTTTCACAAGAATGGGTTACACACAAAAACTCTCAAAGATACAAGATACGTTTTTCCACTTTACCCATAAAAAAGAAATCTCAATTTATTTCTTTATTTTCCCTTCATTCACCAGTTCAGACAGCGCCCTGGCCAATGACGGACGAGTAACTCCCAGCTTCTGCGCCACCTTCTGCTGATTATGAATAACAGAATGTGTTTCTAGATATTTCAACAAACGAGTCTTTAAATTCAACAAAGCAAACTCATTCAATTTCCTGCTTAAAAAGACACTCCTGTCCGAAATATCCTTCAAAAAATTCTGCATCATCAATGGATGCAAACGCATAAATTCTAAAAATCTTTCTTTACCTATTACAAAAACCTCACAAGGTCCTATTGCCTCTACATTAACGGGAAAACGATTTTCAGTGGCAAAAATAAAAGCCGAAGCCAGCAAGTTAGGAGCTCCAATTTCTTCTACCGTCAGTTCTTTCCCTTCATCATTTATCATTCCCGCCCGTACACTTCCCGATGCAAGAATGTACAGCCCTTTACATAAGTCACCTTGCCGGGCAATGATATCACCCGGTTCAAAGTGCTTCAAACTATTCGGAAGTCCGAATAGGAAAGCAACCAATTCTTCCTCTTTCATTCCCCGGAAAGGAGCCATCTGCAATAATCCTGTCAGTTCCATCCTACTTTCTTTTAACTGTTATTTGTATCCGCTGTAACATATGGTACAACTTAAAAGACGAAAACCGTCTACTTTTGCACAAAAGTAATAGAAATCATTAAAATGAAAAAAGATATGGAGAATAACATGTTTTGTTTCCAATGTCAGGAAACGGCCAAAGGTTTCGGTTGCACCTTAAAAGGTGTTTGTGGAAAAAATGCAACTACAGCACGTACCATGGATTTATTGCTCTTTGTAGTACGAGGAATTTCTGTTGTGGCGGATCAATTGCGCCAGCATTCCCTCCCCGTTGAAAAAGAAGTGGACAATTTCATTGTAGACGCCTTATTCTGTACCATTACCAATGCCAATTTCGATGACGAAAGCATTACGAAACGCATTGACAAAGGATTAGCAATACGTGATGACCTTAAGCATCAAGCCTCTGCCAAGGATATTCCTCTGCCGGAAACCGATGAGTTAAATTGGAAAGGCAGTCACGATGAATATGATGCAAAAGCCGCAACAGTCGGAGTTTTACGTGAACAAAACGAGGATCTACGCTCTTTAAAAGAACTGATTATGTATGGTCTGAAAGGAATGGCTGCTTATCTGGAACATGCCATGAGGTTAGGACATAATGACGAAAGTATTCATCGTTTCATGCAGAACACCATCGCACAAATTACAACAAAATCTTTATCGGCGGATGAACTGACTGTATTAGCACTGAAAACAGGTGAAATAGGCGTTCGAACAATGGCTTTGCTCGACAAGGCAAACACTTCCAGTTATGGTAATCCGGAAATTACCCATGTAAATATAGGAACAGGTACCCGCCCCGGTATTCTGATAAGCGGACATGACCTGCATGATCTGGAAGAATTGTTGGAACAAACCAAAGACAGTGGCGTGGACGTATATACTCACGGTGAAATGCTTCCTGCACATTACTATCCAGCATTCAAAAAATATACACATTTTGCAGGAAACTATGGAAATGCCTGGTGGAAACAACGGGAGGAGTTTACCTCGTTCAATGGTCCTATCCTGTTCACAACCAACTGCATCGTTCCTCCTCTACCCAATGCCACTTATAAAGAACGCATGTTTACCACTAATTCTACCGGATATCCCGGTTGCAAGCATATTACAGCAGACGAGAAAGGACATAAGGACTATACTGAAATTATAGAAACAGCCAAACAATGTGCCGCACCGACAGAAATAGAACATGGAGAAATCATGGGTGGTTTTGCCCATAATCAGGTATTACAACTAGCAGACAAGGTCGTAGAAGCGGTAAAGAGCGGAGCTATCCGTAAGTTCATCGTCATGGCAGGTTGTGACGGACGTATGCGCAGTCGTGATTACTACACCACTTTTGCCGAGATGCTCCCCAAAGACACAGTCATTTTGACTGCGGGATGTGCTAAATATCGTTATAACAAACTAGGGTTAGGTGACATTAATGGCATTCCGCGTGTTTTAGATGCAGGACAATGTAACGATAGCTATTCATTGGCAGTCATCGCCCTCAAACTGAAGGAAGTATTCGGGCTACATGACATCAATGAACTGCCCATTATTTACAATATCGCCTGGTATGAACAGAAAGCGGTAATCGTATTGCTGGCATTACTCAGTTTGGGAATAAAAGAGATTCATCTCGGTCCCACCTTACCCGCATTCCTCTCGCCCAACGTGACGAAAGTACTGGTCGAAAACTTTGGAGTAAGCGGTATCGGTACAGTAGAAAGTGATATGAGAAAATGGGGATTAACGAACGAATAAACGGAATAATTATGAAACAGAAAAATTACCATTCATGTACAGTCGGACAAATTGTAGCCGGCAACTTTGATACAACCAAAGTATTCTCCCGTTACCATATTGATTTTTGCTGCCATGGCAATACTCCGTTTGCAGAAGCCTGCCGGAACCGTGGTATTGATCCCGAAGCAGTAGCACATGAATTAAATGAATTACAAGAGAATACGGTTAGTAATGCTCCTGACTTTGCCGGATGGCCCATCGATTTATTAATAGACTATGTATTGAAAATACACCATCGGGGAATCCGTGCCAAAGGTCCGCAAATAGAAGCATTATTAACCAAAGTAACCGAAGCGCATTCAAAGAATCATCCAGAGTTACTGCAAGTCCAGGCACTGTTCCGCGACTCGCTTCTTGATTTGGAAAATCATTTATCAAAAGAAGAGAATGTATTATTTCCTTATGTTTATGAAATGTTCCAAGCCAAAGAGGAAGGCTTGAAAGTAGCTAAATTCCATTGCGGCACCATTCTGTATCCCATCGAAGTGATGGAAGATGAACATAATCACGAAGGAGAACGTTTTGAAAAAATCTCTTCATTAACCAACGGATTCACCGCCCCTGAAGATGCTTGTGCCAGCTTCCGCTTGGTTTTACAACAATTGAAACAATTTGAAGAGGCATTACATGAACATATCCACCTGGAAAACAATATCATTTTTCCCAGAGCATTAGAATTGGAAAAGAAGGAAGCCATCTGATAACTACACCATGACACTTCCATTTACAAAAGTGCCCAAAGTGAAATAATGCACAAATCACTTTGGGCATCTTCATGTATTATAACCCACGCTCCACTATATAATCTTGTCCCTGTTCTGTCATCAAGTCATATTCATACACCTTATACAAAGCAGGATATTGCGGGTTTATCTCCTTGGTAACCAAAGGCTCTTTGATCTCTGCCTGCATATAATATTCATTCGGATTCTTACCTTTTGCCTCTTTTAATCCAACCCCACGCAAAGGAACATACGAACGTAAACGCAAATTACCTCCCAAACGGGAATGAATCTTCGCTTTATCCAGCTGCACGCCATTCCAGTTCATATCCACCACAAATCCTCCACGGGCAACCAGTCCTTGCACACTTCCTGTGGCCCAGGCATCCGGAAGAGCCGGAAGCAAATGTACAGCTCCGTCATGGCTCTGCAACAACATTTCAGCCACACCGGCAGTGTAGCCAAAATTACCGTCAATCTGAAAAGGCGGATGAGCATCAAACAGATTAGGATAAGTCCGTCCTTGCGGATAAGCCTCTTTCACTTCATCCCCAGGCAGCAGCTTCAACATATTATTAATAATCCGGAACGCATGATTACCGTCCAGCAAACGGGCCCACAGATTAACTTTCCAGCCAATGGACCAACCGGTAGCTTCGTCGCCACGCTGTAACAACGTGTTTTTAGCTGCCTGGAAAAGCAAAGGATGGGTGTAAGGAGATATCTGATTACTAGGGAACAATCCATATACATGAGAAATATGGCGATGCTTGTCATTCGGATTATCCAAGTCTTCCAGCCATTCCTGTAACTGATTGTATTTCCCGATCTGCATCGGGGCCAGACGATTTAACATAGACTGCAAAGAATCTTGATAAGAAGCGGACATTTTTAGAATTCTTGACGCATGCAATGCATTGCTAAGCACATCGAAAATTATCTGATTATCCATCGTACAACCTGCCACAATCGTTGAAGCTTTTTTAGTATCCTCTCCCGAAGGTCCATGTTCCGGAGACATGGACGGAGCAGTCACCATCCAACCGTATTCAGGATGTTCAGTCAAATAATCAAGATAAAAATCAGCAGCTCCTTTCAATGCCGGATAGGCTTCGGAAAGAAACAGCTTGTCCCCACTATATAAATAATGCTGCCACAAGTGGGTAGTCAACCAAGCACCTCCCATGGGCCATGTACCATAAAACGCCTTATCCACCGGACCGGTGGCACGCCATATATCTGTATTGTGATGAGCCACCCATCCGTTGCATCCATACATAGTCCGTGCCGTTTCCCTGCCGGTAACTGACAATTCTTTCACCATTTCGAACAAGGGCTGGTGCGTTTCACTCAGATTGGTCACTTCAGCCGGCCAGTAATTCATTTCCGTATTAATATTGATGGTATATTTTCCATCCCATGGAGCAGCCAGTTTATTATTCCATATACCTTGCAAATTGGCAGGCTGACCTCCCGGCTGGGAGGAGGAAATAAGCAAATAACGTCCATACTGAAAAAGCAACACCGCCAAAGAAACATCCTTACCTTCATTGAACAGTTCGATGCGTTTGACAGTTTCCAACTTAGCCCGCTCACTGGTTCCCAAATCCAATCTTACACGGTCAAACTGCTCTTTATAAAGAGCTATATGCTCCTGTAAAACCTGACTATAAGGGCGTCCCAATGCCAGAGACAGATATCCGGACGCTTTTTTACTCTCATTGCCACTTATATCGTGATAATTAATAAAATTCGTACCCGATGAAACATACAGAGTAACACTGTCCGCTCCTTCCACTGTAATGTTTTGGTCATCAATTTTCACCTTACCTCCATCCACATCAGCCTGTGTCTGTGTTTCCATACGAATCAATCCTTTCACTCCCTCATGATCCCTACCCTTTCCGGTCAGAACCAATTTCTTTCCTTTCCTGCTGACTTTATGCTCCAATGGCGACACATATCCGACCTTAAAATTCAGTTTTCCCGGCCGGTCTGCTGTCAAACGAACCACTACCACCTTATCAGGAAATGATGCAAAAACTTCACGTTGAAAAGTCACGCCATCCACTTTGTAACGGGTAGTAGCCACCGCACGTTCCAAATCCAGATCACGATAATAATCGGTAACCTTTTCATGTCCGGGGGTTTCTATAATCAAACTGCCGATTGTCTGATAGGGCATACCATGCTTCCCGGCATAAAAGTTTTCTTGAATCAAGTTCTGAGCCTCCATGTTTTTTCCGGCGAAAATCAGTTCACGCACTTGAGGCAGACTTTCCAATGCTTCCGGCTTGTCATTCCGGTAGGGACTGCCTCCCCACATGGTTTCATCGTTTAGTTGAAGTTCTTCACGGGCCGTTCCGCCATATACCATCGCTCCCATCCGGGAATTGCCGACCGGAAGCGCTTCCACCCACGTCCCGGCAGGTTGCTTATACCACAATTTCAGATCACCTGCCTGAATAGATAACGAAAAAGACAATAAAATGCCTGCTAATAATGAATAAGTTTTCATGGTTAATAGATATTGTATAATGTACAAATATAATTCTATTAACCATACAAACGAAAAGACAGAAGCATTTTATTGTCTAAAAAACAATTATGATAAAGAAAAGACCAAATATTACACCTCCTCCCTATCTGATAACCGGAATCACATAATCGTATTTTCTCAATATTTCCGTTACAGGAGACAGTGGAAGCAAGTCAGGGCGGGGAGATATAAAAGACTTGCTGCCGATAGCCGAGCAATGCCAGGAAATGGGATTCACGGAAGAACTGACAAGACTGCTTGCCTACTTCCAACCCGTAGGGTTCAGGGGAAACTGCATTCACGGGAACACCGGGAAAAGTCCGGAACGGCATATTCAACGGCAACAGTAAAGAGGAATCCGCAGAAGAAAGGAAAGTTCCGGTTGTGCATTGACGGAATGCCTATACTTGAATGGTTCAAGATGAATTTAAAGAGCTTAAGGAAAAGCTGGCTGTAGGCCACACTCCAAAAGAGAAAAACAGGCCCCAAAGAGAGTTGAGAATATAATTCTTTGGTAGAAAATAAAAGTGTAATTCTAATTGTTAATGAATTGCACTTTGAGTATTTTTGTAAATACTTTGTTTCACTGATAAATAAACCAAGATGAAAACTATATTTTCATGTTTCTTCTGTCTTTTCTGTCTTTTCACTATCGGGTGTACGCATCAGTCCAGTCAAGAAAACTGTGTAGAAATCGGCAGTGCGGATGCAATCTGTGTAAGCACCGATACTTTAGGGAAAACAGTACGCATGAATATGCTACATGGGCATTATACCACTGAAAGTGAAGAAGTGTTCGCTATTGTCCTCAATCCTCAGAAACTTCCACTAAGTTATGGCAGAAGATGGATTTTAGAAAGATGGGAAAATAATCAATGGGTAAGGCTTTGGACGAAAAAGCCCACAGTTTTTTTTGATGACGAAATTATACCGATTACCCCACCTATATATTATTGTTTCAGTTTTCCTATTAAATACTATAAAACAACTCCCGGCAAATATCGTATTTCCACATCAATGTGGAATGATTTGGAGAAAATCAATCTCAATGCTGAATTTGAAATAGAATAAACATCCCTTTCACTAAACAATTCAATGTTATGAAAACAAAAATATGGGTAGGAGTTCTATTTTACTCTTTTATGGGATGTGCGAATAAGGCACCAAAATCAAATCTTACAAGCAAATCAATTCCTAAAGAGCCGGAAGGGTATGGTGTCCGGTATATTCCCGTGCAAGAAGAACCGGTAGAAGAGAATACGGTTTATGAGGTAGTAGAGGAAATGCCAGAATTTCCCGGTGGTATAAATAAATTGTTACAATTCATCAACGATAATATGAAATATCCAACCAAAGCACAAACGGAAGGAATGCAAGGAAAGGTTATTGTTCAATTCATCATAGACGAAGACGGTTACATAATAGAACCTAACATAGTAAGGAGTGTTGAGTCTTCTTTAGATAATGAGGCACTACGTCTGATAAAAATGCTTCCTCAATGGAAACCCGGCACACTAAAAGGAAAAGCTGTAAAGGTGAAATATACAGTCCCAGTAGCTTTTAAACTCAAATAATAGCAACTATAAAACATTTATTACTCATATTCCCGTAATATTCGAAAATCACCATTCCCCTCGCAACAATGTGCTTGAATAAAACAAAACACCCACCTTTACATTAACATATGTAAAAGTGGGCACTATTTCTTTAAATTATTGATTTTCAACGCTTAATGCGGTGCGTACGGGACTCGAACCCGTGACCCCATGCGTGACAGGCATGTATTCTAACCAACTGAACTAACGCACCAAATTTCATTTTTCTTATACTGCATCTCTCTCGATTGCGGTTGCAAAGGTACGCAAAATTTCGATATCTGCAAGCATTTTACGAATATTTTCTTGAACTTTTTTACATCAACTCTGATAATAAGCCATTTAAGATACAAGAAAAATAAAAATACAAAAAAAAGAGAGCACTTCATGTATTTTTTAAATATAATATGTATATTAGTCGTGTAAATAAAAGGAAACGCAACTATGGATATGCATGTTTTTCAAGTAGAATCAAATAAAGTACTTCCACAACAGGGAAGCATCCTTATATCCTCCCCTTTCATGAACGACTACCACTTTACAAGAGCAGTCGTGCTTCTTATCGAGCATAATGACGAGGGAAGTATGGGTATTATCATGAATAAAGATTTCCGTTACCACATTCTGCTCAATGACCTCATCCCCGAATTGGAGTTCGCACAGCGGGTCCCGGTGTATAAAGGCGGGCCGGTGAGCCGGGAGACAATATTTTTCCTGCATACGCTAAAAGATCTGGAAGGCGCACTGCCTCTGGGAAACGGGCTTTATCTGAATGGTGATTTCAATGCCGTGCAACAATATATACTGGACGGGAAGCCCATTGAAGGAGTGATCCGTTTCTTTGCCGGTTATGCGGGATGGGATCATGGACAACTTGCCAAAGAAATAAAAGAGAACTCATGGCTCATAGGAAAAGCCGGGAAAGAAACGTTGCTCAACCAGCACTTCCGCGACTTATGGCATACCAGTTTGAACGAAATGGGAGGCAAATACGCCATTTGGGCCCGCTATCCCCAATACCCCTCCCTCAACTGAGATTCAGCTTCTGAACAACCAGCACATCCGTATAGCCACCGCCAAACGTATGCGCCCACTCTTTCAATACCGCACTCTCTTTGTACCCGCACGCCGCAAAGAGTCTGCGGGAAGGAAGGTTTTCCACAGCGATATAGGCAAACAACTGATGAATTCCCAGATAACGGAAACAGTGTTCTTCCAGCAAAGCCAAGGCGTTACGCCCTATCCCCTGCCTGCGACAGGATTTATCCACCATAATCCCCACCTCGGCCCGGTTGTGCAAAGGATCAAAAGAACATAGATCCACAATCCCCACCACCTGCCGGTTCCCGTTTTCTATCATCAGGCGCAACTGGCGGTCGGCAAACAAATCATTCTGGGTCTGCTCTATGTACTGCTTCAACTGAAAACGCGAATACGGGCCTGTGGTATTGCTCATCTCCCACACATCCGTAGCGTTCTCAAAGCGGAACATGACTTCCAAGTCTTCCGGCTCCGGTGCACGGAGCCTTATCCCGTTCCCTTGAAAATGCCGGTCACTCATCATAAAGCAGGCTCCTCATTCTCCTCTTTTACCAAATCCAGCTCATCCAGCATCCGCTTGCGGGTAGGGACACAGAACAGGGAAGCGATCAGCGCCATCATGGCACACAATACGCCCGTGTTGTTCAGAGTCAGATAATAAAATGACAAGTTCACCAATACGGGAACCACCAGCATCCCCGTCCTTATCTCACTCCAGCGGCGATAACTTTTCAAGGCTTCCGGCAATGAACGCTGCTTCACATTCTTCACCAAGGAAAGGCTGAACAGCCGGAGCGATAAAGGAATCAGCCCCACCGCCAGTAAAATCCCTACCGTCTGCAAGACATAATCCATACGGACATCGCCCGCGTAAGCCCCCTCGGTCATCACCCCTGTTTCATAAAGAGCCACCAGGAGCAAAGGCAACACCCATACCGCCACATATTCTATCTGCAAGTATCGCAGCAATTGTCTTATCTTCTTTTCCATTTCTTTCTGTTTTTCCCAGTTTATGCCGTTCCCGTAAACAAAGTACGATTTATGATGGAACGTCCCAACGTCACTTCATCCGTATATTCCAGCTCATCCCCGATAGAGATACCACGCGCTATCACACTTAGCTTCACGTCCATGCCGTCCAGCTTGCGCGAGATATAGAAATTCGTCGTGTCCCCCTCCATCGTCGAGCTCAAGGCAAGGATCACTTCCTTCACCTCACCGCCTTTCACCCGTTCCACCAGACTTTCTATCTGCAGATCGGAAGGGCCTATGCCATCCATGGGCGAGATGACTCCCCCCAGGACATGGTACAGCCCCCTGTACTGCTGCGTGGCTTCCACCGCCATCACATCACGGATACTCTCCACCACACAGATCGTGGAAGCGTCCCGCGCCGGATTGGAACAGATACGGCAAGTTTCCGTGTCCGATATATTATGGCACACTTTACAATATTTCACTTCATGTTTCAAGGTAATCATCGCATTACCAAACGCCTCTACCACAGCTGTATCCTGTCTGAGCAGATGCAATACCAGCCGCATGGCGGTCTTGCGTCCCACACCCGGCAACTTGGCAAACTCTCCTACCGCTTTTTCCAGCAGCATGGACGGATATTGTTGGTTCATCAGTTATTTTGTATTATAATGGATGCAAACTTACGCAATTTCAACGATTTTGAGTACATTTGCACTCAAAAAAATAACATGAACGGAATTTATATTCTGCTGACCATACTGCTCTATTTCGGAATACTGCTGCTTGTAGCCCGCCTTACCGGCCGTCATTCCGATAATGACGCGTTCTTCCGCGGCAACCGCCGTTCTCCCTGGTATATTGTTTCTTTCGGAATGATCGGAGCCTCCCTTTCGGGAGTTACCTTCGTTTCCGTCCCGGGTATGGTACGCGGCATCGACATGACCTATATGCAGACCTGTTTCGGCTTCTTCATAGGCTATCTCATCATCGCCCACGTTCTGCTGCCGCTTTATTACAGGTTGAACCTGACCTCCATCTACACGTATCTGGGAGACCGGATCGGAAGGCACGCTTATAAGACGGGAGCCTCCTTTTTCCTTCTGTCCAAGATCATCGGAGCCGCAGCACGCCTTTATCTGGTA
>NZ_JBCOCI010000102.1:0-13529 GCF_040929485.1 Phocaeicola sp. RTP21198st1_B8_RTP21198_201120
AGGTACAAAGTGTAGATGCTGTGTCGGATAATAAGGTCAACCGCTTTAATGGTACGGGAGTCGGAATATATGCGACAAGTAATGGAAAACAATCGATAAATAAAGCATCATACCAATGGTTTGAATATAAGGAAGAGAATTAGTCTTAAAACAAGAAAAAATTACTATTGAACCTATTTCTTACAATTAAAAGGCATATTCAGATATCATACAAAATTAGTTCTAGAGATACACAAGAGAAATACATAATGATTATCTTTGCAAACGAATATTATGGGATTAATCCACATTTAGGTAACACCATATATCTTGGAAGAGCACATAGAAAATATAGAACGACACTTGATTCATGACTTAAAACAAGGATCGCATAAGGCATTTGACAAAATTTATCAAATGTACTCCAAACGCCTGTATGCTTATAGTTTACAATTTACCAAATCTTCCGAAGAATCAGAGGAAATCGTACAAGAGGTTTTTGTAAAACTGTGGTCTAACCGTATAAATATAAGACAAGATGAAACATTACGTTCTCTACTTTTTATTATGGCTAAACACCGTCTCATCAATGCATACCGTCAGAAAATAAACCATCCCATATATGAAGAATACATTTATCATATAGATACCCTGTCAACCGAGGACACTCATTACAAGCTGGAATATAATGAATTCCTATTCAGATTCCTCAAAACAATAGAAAAGCTCCCAGACACTCAGCAAAAAGTAATTCGTCTATCCCGGTTCAAACAGTTATCCAATAAAGAAATAGCAGAAAAACTTTCTTTAAGCGAACAAACCGTAAAAAACCAGCTTTCACTAGGACTTAAGACCCTAAAGGAGAAATTAAACAAAATATGGTTACTTCTAATGTTACTTTTTATTAATTAGAAAATAAAATTCGGTACTATCAACATAAATGGATGTCATAAATAGAAAAAAATAAATGAAGAAACTTGAAACCAAATATAGGAATGACGAACTATCCCCGGCGGAGTTACAGGAACTCAGAAATAGAATTAAATCCATGTCGGACTATGAAATAGGGGAAGAAATGTATCAAACTTGGATGAATGAAAAAATTGATGTCACTTCCGTTCCCGACAAACAAATAGACAAAATAAAGGCACAGATTGAAAATTCCATAAAAGAAGAAAAAAGCAATGGCTTCGATTTTAGTCGTATAATCCAGATTGCCGCTACTATATTATTGCCTGTATTCATTATACTTTCCGGCTATCTGTATTATGAGAACAGACAAATTGCCACCAAAGAAATGATTGTCTGTACAGCTCGAGGAGAACGGGCAAGTGTCACTCTTCCGGACGGAACCGCTGTTTCTCTGAATTCAGAATCCAGGTTAGCATACTTCCCCCAAACCTATAACAAAAAAGAAAGGAAAATCAGCTTTGATGGAGAAGGTTATTTTCAGATCGATAAAAACAAGGAAGTACCTTTTATCATAGATGCCCAAGGACTACAAGTAAAGGTACTGGGAACTACTTTTAATCTTTTAGTACGAAAGGATCATAAAACAGCCGAACTGGCCCTAGAGGAAGGAAGCGTATGGCTTGGTGCAACTCAAAGTCATAAGAATGTAATCCTTCACCCGAAACAAAAGGCAATATTAGACCAATCAACAGGTAATATTTTCATCATTGCAGAAGAGGACACCCAAAAAATATCAGCATGGAGACATGGCAACATGATATTCAGAAATACTAAATTCTCTGAAGTCATCCATACTATTGAACAAAGCTATAATGTTCGAATCAACATCACCTGTAAAAACTGTCCCACCGACACTTTTACCGGTACACTACCTCTTACCAATTTAAACGAAGTGCTGGAAGTAATTGAAAAGTCCTATCATCTTAAGGCGCAAATCAAAGGCAAAGAAATTATTTTGACTGACATTTGAATCAAATCCAATCAATATCAAAACCGACTTTCTTTCTAAATTGAGAGAAAGCGGCTTCGTTTTGTATGCTTTATAACATATCTTATCTTCGGTACTTCTATAAAAATACATTGTCTTTACTTACGACAATGCCCACAGGGCCTAACATTAATCTAAAATTTACTATCGTATGAAAAACAAACACGCACAACTGAAGTTGTTCACTTTGTTTTCGTTATTGCTTCTTTTCTGTACATTCGAATCTATGGCACAGGAAAAACTAATAACGATAAACGTAAAAAATGTATCATTAAAAGAGATCTTTAACATTATCGAGAATCAAACGCCCTATCGTTTTTCTTATCGTAGTGTTGTTCTAGATGCTGACCGAAATATTTCGATATCAGCGGAAAATATTTCGGTCACTACCGTTCTGAATCAAGCTTTAAAAGACAGAAATTTAGAATATAGTATTGTTTCACCTAAAACAATCGTTATTTCGGACAAGCAAACCGGCAATGTAAAATCATCTGAAACAAAAAAAATATCCGGCATCATTAAAGATGTGAATGGCGAACCGATTATAGGTGCTAACGTAAAAATTAAAGGACAATCTATAGGCACGATTACAGATATAGACGGACGGTTTGTACTAGATGCCTCAACCGATGCGACATTGCAAATTTCCTACATTGGATATGCCTCACTGGAAATGAACACCGGAAATAAAAAAGAACTAAATATTGTTTTAAAAGAAGATACTGAAACTTTAGAAGAAGTAGTAGTGGTCGGATACGGTGTACAAAAAAAGGCCAACCTGACAGGAGCAGTAAGCAGTGTAAAAATGGATGAAATATTGGGGGATCGGCCTGTTACTTCGGTAAGTAATGTACTGATGGGAGCAATGCCGGGATTGCAAGTAACAGGTACATCAGGCCAACCCGGTGCTGAAATGTCTTTCAATATCCGGGGAGTAAACAGCATCAATGAAGGTGCCCCGCTCGTATTAGTTGACAATGTAGAGATGGACATAAATATGCTGGATCCTAATGATATTGAATCTATCTCTGTATTGAAAGATGCCGCATCATCGGCTATTTACGGTGCACGCGCTGCATTCGGAGTTATCCTAGTCACCACTAAAAAGGGAATGAAAGACACTCGCTTCTCTATCAACTACTCTAATAACTTCTCATTCAGTAAGCCTAGTAATTTACCCCACAAAGCAACTCCGTTACAAACAGTACAAGCTTATAAAGATATGGGAACAGTATCATATCAAACAGGACAAAATGTAGATACCTGGTTGGAGTTATTGAAAGAATATGATACTAATTCAGGCAATTATCCTGACGGTTATGCCGTAGTAGACGGACTTCGATACAGTTTACAAGAAACGGATCTCTTAAACGATATGATGGAAACAGGTTTTCAACAAACACATAATATTTCTGTTGGAGGAGGTAATAAATCAATATCTTACAGAATGTCAGCTGGGATGGTGGATCAAAACGGAATTCTTGTTACAGATAAAGACTCATACAAACGTTATAATATATCATCTTACATCCGTTCCGATATTCATTCCTGGATTACTCCGGAATTAGACATCAAATATGCGAATTCACATTCAGAACTTCCCTATACTTCAGCTTCTTATGGTATTTGGGGAGCAGCAGTAGCCTTTCCATCTTATTTTCCATTAGGTAATATGGAACTAGACGGTGAAATCTTGCCTATCAATACTCCTCATAATTTCATTAATCTGTCAGCACCTAAAGAAAATGACAGAAACGACTTACGCATCTTTGGCAAGCTGACTATTACTCCGTTCAAAGATCTGAAAATAATCGGTGAATATACATTTAATAGAAAGACTAGAGAAATCACAACTTTCGATAAGAAATTTAATTATGCTCACGGAGCTAACTTCCGTAAGGAACAGTCTGTTTCAAATTCGAAATATGAAATAGAAAATCGGGCGACCAATTATAATGCTTTTAATGTATATGCCAATTACAACAAAACATTAGGTAAACATGACATTGGAATTATGGCTGGTTTCAATCAGGAAAGCAATGCCTATAAGATGATGAAAGCGTCACGCATAGATATGATTAACGAAGATTTACCCTCATTATCACAAGCTACAGGAGATTATAAAAACAGTGATGAATTTGAGGAATACCATGTCAGAGGATTATTCTATAGGATAAATTACTCTTATGCCGGTAAATATTTACTCGAAACAAACGGGCGTTATGATGGTTCTTCGAAATTCCCTAAAGAAAATCGTTTCGGCTTCTTTCCTTCTGTTTCCGTAGGCTGGCGTGTCAGTGAAGAGCAATTTATGGAATGGAGTAAAGTTTTTCTTTCTAACTTAAAATTGAGAGGTTCTTATGGTAATATCGGTAATCAAAGTATAGAACCTTATGCTTTTATTCCTGGCATGGATTCTCCATTGGCTAATTGGGTTGTAAACGGACAAGCTACTACAACATTGGCTCCTCCAGCTCTAGTCAGCAATAGTTTCACTTGGGAAAAAGTTAGTACTTTGGATTTCGGGTTTGACCTAGGGCTGTTTAATAACCGCCTAAATGTTGTATTTGATTGGTACCAACGGGATACAAAAGGAATGTTGGCTCCAGGTATGGAACTTCCAGGAGTATTGGGTGCCAAAGCCCCATTACAAAACTCTGCCGATTTACGCGCCAAAGGTTGGGAAATATCCTTGGATTGGAATGACCGTATCGGCAATGTGCAATATTATTTAGGTTTTAACCTATATGACTCGCGTACGAAAATCACAAAATACGACAATGAGGTAGGCTTACTAGGAAAAGATTCGGATGGCAATCTGATTTACCGAAAAGGAATGGAATTAGGTGAAATATGGGGGTATACTACAGACCGCTTATATACTACCGAAGATTTTGACAGTCAAGGAAAGTTAAAAAACAATATTCCCAAAATGGAAGGTTATAATCCCAATCCGGGAGATATACTTTATATGGATTTTGATGGAAATGGTATTATAAACAATGGTAAAAACACGTCAAACGAACCAGGCGATACTCATATTATCGGTAATGATACTCGCAGATATCAGTACGGAATTCGTGGTGGCGCAGCATGGAAAGGTATTTCATTGTCATTTATTTTACAAGGAGTCGGCAAACGGGATCTTTGGCTTATGAATGAGCTATTCTATCCACATTACGATGCTTACTCAACTTTGTTTGACTCTCAATTGAATTACTGGACTCCAGAACATACAAATAGTTATTTTCCACGTTTATATGAAAAGGCAGAAGGAAATACTAAAGCCAATCAAAAAACACAAACCCGTTTTTTGCAAAATGGGGCGTATTTGAGCATACGCAATATCAGTTTATCATATACCTTCCCCATAAAACTGATCAAGCCACTGGGTATTACTAACTTATCAGTATTTTTTAGTGGAGAAAACCTCTTTACATTTGATCATCTGCCCAAAGGGATAGATGCTGAACGTGTAGTAACAGACAATTTGGGACAACGTGGATTTACTTATCCTTATATGCGTCAATTCTCATTTGGTATTAATTTAAGTTTATAATAAAAGCTGACATTATGAAAAAATATATAGTAGGAGTAGGACTCTTCCTGTTGATGAATTCTTGTTTAAATAATGATTTTATGGAGGTATATCCCAAAGATCAACAAACGGAATTAACCTCTTTCCGATCATATGAAAACTTCAAGACTTACGCTTGGGGACTGTATAACGTCTTTTTCGGCTATGCATATAAAACAGGACAAACTGATGAGATTTTTAAAGGAGATTATGAAGCTGACAATATGATCAAGCATGTCTCAGGCAATGAAAGTCAATGGGCGTATCAGAAAGCTAAGGTACCTGCGTCTTCTGATTCATGGGACTATGAATATATCCGCCGGGTGAATTTAATGTTGGACAATATAGACCAGTCATCCATGAATGATGCAGAAAAAGCACATTGGAGAAGTGTTGGATATTTTTTTCGCGCTTATAAATATTTTAAAATGCTATCTCTATATGGAGATTTACCATGGGTAGAACATGCTTTATCAGAAGACAGCGAGGAACTATATTCCCCTAGAGACCCACGGGATGTTGTAGCCCAAAATATTCTGAATAACTTGAAATATGCAGAAGAACATATCAAGGTAGACGGAGATGGCAATAATACGATCAATCGAGCTGTAGTACAATCATTAATTTCCCGTTTTTGTTTATTTGAAGGTACATGGAGAAAATATCATGCCCTACAAAATGCCACAACCTATTTAGAAGAATGTACACGGGCTTCCAAGGAAGTCATGAATAAATATACTACCCTACATCCCAACTATGAAGAACTTTTCAACTCAGAGTCTTTAGATGGCATAAATGGAATTATTCTATACAAAGAGTATGCTACCAGCCAGCTATGCCATGGGCTCACACGTATGGTAAGAACCGGCGAATCACAAATAGAAGCAACCAAAGATGCTGTAGACAGTTATTTGTGCAGTGACGGACATCCTATCAAAAACAGTTCCACATACGGAGGTGATAAAGATGTATATGCACAGTTCCGCAACCGGGATTATCGTTTATATCACACAGTATGTCCTCCCTATATGGTAAGTCTAGCAAGTGCCTCTACCACTCAATGGAAGTTCACAGACAATCCTTCTGAACGTGAATATATTGACTTGATGGCAACAATTTCTAAAGAAACTTATCACCGGTTGCCGACATCTAATTTCAAAGGTTTTATAACCAAAGGGCAACCTCATTTCAAAAATGTCAATTGGGGACAGGGATGGAATGCCAGCCAAATGGGTTTCTGGGTATGGAAATACTATAATACTCATACCGATGCCAGCACTGCCAATGGAGTTTGTACTACAGACGCTCCCCTATTCAGACTCGGTGAGATACTGTTGAATTATGCCGAAGCAATGTATGAACTAGGGCAATTCGATCAATCTATAGCAGATGAAACTATTAATAAACTGAGAAAACGTGCTCACGTGGCCGATATGGTCTTGACAGATATTACCACAGATTTTGATCCTGACAGAGATCAAGATGTAAATCCGTTACTATGGGAAATCCGCCGTGAACGCCGCGTTGAATTAATGGGTGAAGGAACTCGTTTGGACGATTTACGCCGCTGGAAAAAAGGACATTACGTAGACAAACAACCTACTGGGGTCTATTTAAAAAATGCAAGTGAATTTAATGTAAAAGTTATGAATGGTCCCTCCAACAATGAAGGATATGTATATTATTTTGAGAAACCCCTAGGATGGTTGGAACATTACTATCTAAATCCAATTCCTCTAAATCAATTGGCACTCAATCCTGCTCTAGAACAAAATCCTGGATGGGAAAACAATAAATAAAATTATGCAGTTAAAATATACTTTGTTTTCAAGCATTTCAATGCTTGCCTTCTCTTCTCTGTCTGTATTTTCACAGACAGAGAAAATGAACGTTCTATTCTTGATGGCAGACGATATGCGCCCTGAGTTAGGATGCTATGGAGTAAAAGAAGTAAAGACCCCCAATATCGATCGTTTTGCCGCCAGCGGGTTATTATTTCAGAACGCTTACTGTAATATCCCAGTAAGTGGAGCTTCACGCGCCAGTTTATTGACAGGAGTGTATCCACACTATCCAGATCGCTTTGTCAACTATTCCGCTTATGCCAGCAAAGATTGCCCAACCGCAATTCCGATATCAAGATGGTTTACATCACATGGCTATTACACAATCTCAAACGGCAAGGTTTTCCACCATCTTTCAGATCATGCTAATTCATGGAGTGAACCTCCTTACCGTAAACATCCCGACGGATATGATGTATATTGGGCAGAATACAATAAATGGGAATTATGGATGAATGAAGCCTCCGCACGAACTATCAATCCCAAAACAATGCGAGGGCCTTTTTGTGAGTGGGCTGAAGTACCTGACACCGCTTATGATGACGGAAAACTGGCATTAAAAGCCATTGCAGACTTAAAACGTTTAAAAGAACAAGGAAAACCTTTCTTTATGGCATGTGGATTTTGGAAGCCACATTTACCTTTTAATGCCCCTAAAAAATATTGGGATTTATATGACCGAGAGAAAATTCCAGTTGCCAATAATCGTTTTCGCCCTGCAGGCTTGCCGGATGAAGTTAAAAACTCTGGAGAAATCTATGCTTACGCACGTACTACCACAGCAGATGATATCTATTTTCAGAAAGAAGCCAAACACGGATATTATGCCTGTTTAAGCTATGTTGACGCCCAAATAGGAAAAGTGCTGGATGCCCTGGATGAGCTAGGTTTAGCAAATAATACCATCGTTGTATTACTAGGAGACCATGGCTGGCATCTAGGGGAACACAACTTTCTCGGTAAGCATAATTTAATGGATCGTTCTACTCACGTTCCTTTAATTGTACGTGTTCCCGGATTGAAAAAAGGAAAAACTAAGTCCATGGTAGAATTCGTAGATTTATATCCAACACTATGTGAACTTTGTCATTTGCCCATACCAAAGAATCAATTAAATGGCACTAGTTTTGTTCCTATTTTAACAAATTTAAAAGCAAAAATAAAAGACCAAGTATATATCCAATGGGAAGGGGGAGACAATGCTGTTAGCAATAGATACAACTATGCGGAATGGAAACAAAAAGAAAAGATTCATTCCCGAATGTTGTTTGACCATCACATAGATCCAGAAGAAAATAAGAACAGGGTCAACGAACGAAAGTATAGAAGCGAAATAAATAAGCTCTCTTCATTTTTAAAGGCTAAAAAAGAAACTTTAATGAAATCACAATGAAAAAACTTTCTGGTTTACCTGCTCTAACCACCGAGATTAGATTATAACTGAAAGACATTTGACGATTGTTTTTTGTAAAATAAGAAGTGATAGGCATATTTTAGTGAGAGAATATACTTCAACCAGTATATCTTTCACTAAAATATCATCGGAAACTGTTTATCATTATTCCTCTAAAATAATCACCACACAAACCGTCATACTCAATTATGCCGGGAATTCATATACGCCTTCACCTGCTCACTAATCTGCTTCATCCCTTTCACCGAAGGATGTCCGCTCATTTTATCAAGCCCTTTCAGTTCAATGCAATCTATCTGATAATGTTTGCAAATCGTTCTGACCGATTCACTGATTTCCTCTCCCAAACCATCATTCAATAGAAAATAAATCTCCACATTAGGATAATAATCAATCATTGTATCCAGCATATAAGCCATAGCAGGGCGGAAAGAATATAAATCTTTTTTGGACCAATCCGCATACTGATACTCTCCTAAAGGTGATTTCGCCCAATAATCATTAGTCGCGCCAAAAATAAAAATAATATCAGGACAGCCCAACGCCTTCATCCGGGTGATAAAAGAACGGTCGCTATAATCCTCCGAACGATAACCGGTATGGCAAATAGTAGCACCGGAAAACGAATTATTCACACAAAGACGGTAGTTGTTCTCCTTAATAAACTGATGCCACCAAGTATTACGTACAGAAACCATATCCGTCTTTCTCCCTTCAGGAGGTGTCTTCAGATACCATACAAAATTAGTATCGGGTTGAACATATCCTTCGAAAGTGGAATAAGAATCTCCCAAGATAGAAACTGATTTCAAACCTTGAGCAATGCCTAAATGACAAAATAATGTACAAAACAGCAGAGTTATAATATACTTCTTCATAGGTATTTGATTATTTCGCTTTCAAATATACATCATATTTTGATTTAACACCTATAAAAATAACCTTTTTCTTCTATTTACAGACAAACAAGAAAACATCGATCTGCTTCATAAAAATAAGAACAAATCCGATGGTTACAAATCCTATCTACAAACGTCATTACTTATAAGCCGTAAAATGGAGGCCATTTAACTTTTAAAAGACTAAGTATGACAAGAAACGCTTTTTGGGGACTGTGTATCGGATTATGTCTGGCGGGTACGCAAGCCATCGCTCAAAAGATGGAAAGCAAAAGTATCAAAACGACTGATAAAACAGATAGTATATCATTCCATATCGATGGAATCACCGAAGGAGAAACTTTATTTACTGTTATCGGAGGACCTGAAGCCCCCGTTATCAACGCAGGAATGCCAGGTACAGAAGGGATTCAAGGAGGATTTGAAGGAGGCTCTATCGTAAAAATAAAAGGTACTTATCACATGTTTCCTACCGAACGCGCCGGTGTGAAAGGGATGCCTGCCTATCACGACAGAGTAAAGACACGTATAGGACACTGGACCAGCACTGATGGTGTTCACTGGACACGCCAATCCACTATATTGGAATCAAGCGGTGTCTATGCATTGGTACATGAAGACAATCCCATGAATGACCGCCGTTCCGCCATCTGGTCTTATATGCCTGTATTCAGCGAGGAAAACAACCGATGGTACGGATTTTATCTGGCCTACACCACAGATAAAGAAATTGCACCCAATCATTCTTTCGGCCGCATCTGGAGATGTGAATCCGAAAAGGAAGGTCTAGAAGGAATAGGCGGTCCTTACCGAGATATGGGAATCATTATAGAACCGGGACTGGACTCCCAACTTTGGGAAGGACGGCAAGGGGTCGCTTCTTTCTTCCCATATAAAGTGGATAAAGGCTGGAATGCGTTTATCAGTGGAGCTTATCCTTACGAAACCCGTGCAGATTATCCCTTGAAAGGAGGGGAAAAGCGCAAGGTATGGGCTGTGGGACTGGCCGAATCAGAAACGTTGGAAGGACCATGGAAACGTATGGGTGAGGAAATCAATCCGATAACTTCCATTCACCCGCAGTTTGTAGAGAATCCTATCGTATCCAAATTACCCAACGGAACCTACATAGCGATGTTTGACGGCGGGCCGAACTATTTAAACTTACCCAACAGAATGGGATACACTTTATCCATAGACGGAAAAAACTGGAGCAAAGCACGTTATATCGCCATAGATACCAAAGTTAAAAAATGGTGGACTGTCATGAGGACTCCGCTTTGCCTGATACCCGAAGGAGATAATGTATATACCATTGTTTATACAGCTTGGGATGATACGCGCTTCCACCCCATCGGAATGGTAAAAGTAAAATTAAATCCGGAAGTATTGGATAAGCTGACAGCAGAACTGAAACCAGCTATCCCCTATTTAAATGAAGTCGGTGCACAAGCAATGCCCCGGAATATCGTTCCGATCAAGAATGCATATTTCAATATGCCTCAGCCGAAGCGTCCCGTTTTTCCCGATTTCATCGTCAATATGAAAGACAAAGGAATGACAGAAGATGCCCCTATTACAGATTTAGTGAACCGGACGATTGCTGAAGTCAGCAAACAAGGAGGAGGAACAGTCGTCATTCCTGAGGGAAAATGGAAATCGGCCCGTATTTTACTGAAAAGTAATGTTAATCTACATTTAGCCAAAGGAGCCGAAATAGAGTTTTCCGGTCGTGCGGAAGATTATCTACCGGCGGTTTTCACACGCCATGAAGGGGTAGAAATAATGGGGCCGGCCGCCTTTATTTACGCCAATGGGGAAAACAACATCGCCATTACAGGAGAAGGAACCATTTACGGACCATCTATGGATGCTGAAATCAGAAAACGTCCTAACGGTGCTTCAGTGGTAGAAAAAGATGTCCCGTGGGACATGCCTATAGAACAACGTATCTATGACGGTATGGAAGGCAGGACTTTCTATCGTCCTAAAACAATCTCTCCTATCAACTGTACCAATGTATTAATAGAAGGGATCACGATGGAACGAAGCACCTTATGGAATGTGGTACCCATTTATTGCGAGAATGTAATTATAAGAGGCATTACCGTTAATTCCACCAAGGTGCCCAGCGGAGACGGTATTGATATAGAATCTTGTAAAAATGTATTAATTGAATACTGCACGCTGAACTGCGGTGATGATTGCTTTACCCTGAAAGCCGGTAGAGCAGAAGACGGATTACGTGTAGGCAAACCTACAGAAAACGTAATTATCCGCTACTCGCTGGCCCAGCATGGACATGGCGGGATTACTTGTGGTAGTGAAACAGCCGGAGTGATCAAGAATCTGTATGTACACGATTGTGTATTTGACGGCACTCGTACCGGCATCCGTTTCAAAACGCGACGCAACCGTGGAGGAGGCAGTGACAACACTTACTATGAGAGACTGCGCATGATCAATGTAGGAAAAGCCTTTACTTGGGATTTGTTGGGCAGTGCTTATTATATGGGCGAACTGGCCGCACGCTATCCGGCAAGAAAAGTAAACCGGCTGACACCTGATGTAAAGAATATCCTGATCAAAGATTTCATTGTAGAATCAGCCGACCAGTTCTTTACCGCCAATGGTATTCCTGAAATACCTTTCAACCAGGTAGTGATAGAAAATGGAGAGATCAAATGCAAGAAATTAATCGGCGCCCTGAATGATGCCGCCGGATTTACGATGCGGAAGCTGACGATAGAATCGCTGCATAATGACATTCACATATTGGATGGAAAAGACATCCTGTTCGAGGATATACATTTCAAACTCCCTAGTGAAGAAATTAGGGTGAATGTAGAAGGTAAGAAATCCAAAAACATTATTTTCAAGAACATAAATGCCAATCAGGAAAAGGTTGAATATAAAAAGGAATCTCCCATGAGAATAGAAATAAAATAATTCTATCGGCATATTAATTCCCTATAACTGTATCATTTTTCATCATAATGTATGATTTTCCATTGTAAGGCGGGTTATCCCGCCTTATTTTTGTATCATGAAAACAGTATTCAATGGTATTATGAAAAACAAATGGACCAAACTGACAGCTTTAGTAATAGCTGCCCTGTGGAGTGGACCAACTGTGCAGGCACAAGCTCCGCACCCCGAACGTATCTATTTATCGGGAACCGGTATTGACGACACCAGGACTTGGGAGTTCTTTTGTTCGGGAGGACAAAACAGTGGAAAATGGAAAAAGATCGAAGTACCCTGCAACTGGGAACTGCAAGGATTCGGAGAATATACTTACGGTCGTTGGTACACTATAAAAGGTGAAAGGCCAAGCGACGAAACGGGCATTTATCGATATAAATTTGAATCCCCGGCAACAACTTCCGGTGAGCGGATAAAAATATTCTTTGACGGAGTGATGACCGACACGGAAGTTTTCATCAATGGAAAACCCGCAGGCGAGATGCATCAGGGAGGATTCTACCGCTTCAGTTATGATATCACCGATTTATTGAAGCCCGGCAAAAAGAACCTGCTTGAAGTAAAGATAGCTAAAGAATCAGCCAACAAATCCATCAATGCAGCCGAACGTAAAGCCGACTGGTGGCTGTATGGTGGTATTTACAGACCTGTATGGCTGGAAGTTGTCCCGGCAGTCCACATGCGACATTTTATTCTGAACGCCGATCAGCATGGAAAATTGCAAGCGGCAATAGAAATGGAAGGAGATGCCAAAGGATATGAATTGTCTGTTTCCGTCCGTTCATTAAAGGATGGCCTCAAATCCGCAACTAAGCCCTTGAACGTCCTTATTGCGTTTACACGTCCTCTCATTACTGAATTTGCAGATAAT
>NZ_JBCOCI010000103.1:0-7329 GCF_040929485.1 Phocaeicola sp. RTP21198st1_B8_RTP21198_201120
CGGGAAATAGAACAGGCAGGTCTGAAGGCCCGCCTAACAGAGAAACGGAAGATGATTATAGCGCCTTTATGCAAGCTGCATGAACCGAAAAAGGATGGTGTAGTATAAAGGGAAAAAGTGTACGATGGAAACACTGATATGAGATATGAAGGGCAAACACACTTCAAAAAAAACGCTAAATTATACGCTAAAAATAATATATGTCTAATTTATATTTGAAAAATACGCACTTATATTATACATATTGGAATATTATTCGTATCTTTGTCGCCCGATTTATATAGTATTGCTTTGGGAAAGTTTGATAAATATAAGGTTGAATTGAAGAATATGAAAGCGGACTCTGCTAAGTATGAGTTTACGCTGGATAATCAATTCTTTGTAGATCTGGATGGACCGGAAGTACAGAAGGGAAAACTGACAGTAGAACTGAATGTGAAAAAAACATCCGGTGTTTTTCTGTTGGATTTTCAAACTGAAGGCTTTGTCATTGTACCGTGTGACCGTTGCTTGGATGAAATGGAATTACCTGTTTCAACTTCAGATAAACTGAAAGTAAAATTAGGTTCTTCATTTGCGGAAGAGGGTGACATAGTTGTAGTACCTGAAGAAGATGGGTATATTAACATTGCCTGGTTCTTGTATGAGTTCATAGCCTTGAATATTCCTATGAAGCATGTACATGCGCCTGGGAAATGTAACAAAGGTATGGTTGGCAAGCTGAGCAAGCATTTGCGTACTTCTGCGGACGATGAAGATGATGATGACATAGCGGTGGAGTTACCCGAAGGAGATGTTAGCGAAGGGCCTCAGGAAATAGATCCGAGATGGAATGAATTAAAGAAAATATTAGATAATAATTAAAGTTTAGAAAAATGGCACATCCTAAAAGAAGACAATCAAAAACGAGAACTGCAAAGAGAAGAACTCATGATAAGGCAGTTGCTCCTACTTTAGCTATCTGTCCTAACTGCGGCGAATGGCATGTTTATCACACTGTATGTGGAGCTTGCGGTTATTATAGAGGTAAGTTAGCAATCGAAAAAGAAGCTGCTGTCTAATCAGTAGCTTTAAACACGTTTGTACGTTTTATAAAATAAAGCCGGCGAGCTTCGGCTCTGTCGGCTACTTTTTTGTAAGGGTATAAACTAATTAAATTGGAATGATGGAAAAAATAAATGCAGTAATAACAGGAGTCGGTGGATATGTACCAGATTATGTCTTGACTAATGAAGAGATTTCAAGAATGGTAGATACCAATGATGAATGGATTATGACTCGAATCGGAGTTAAAGAAAGACGTATTCTGAATGAAGAAGGATTGGGTACATCGTATATGGCGCGTAAGGCTGCCAAACAACTGATGCAGAAAACAGCTTCTAATCCGGATGACATTGACGCAGTAATCGTAGCAACTACTACTCCTGACTATCATTTCCCTTCCACTGCTTCTATCCTGTGTGATAAGCTGGGATTGAAAAATGCATTTGCATTTGATTTGCAGGCTGCCTGCTGCGGATTTTTGTATTTAATGGAAACAGCTGCTTCACTTATCGCATCGGGCAGACATAAAAAGATTATTATTGTCGGTGCAGATAAGATGTCATCTATGGTAAATTACCAGGATCGTGCAACGTGTCCTATCTTTGGTGATGGTGCAGCAGCATGTATGGTGGAAGCTACTACAGAAGATTATGGTATTATGGATTCTATTCTTCGTACAGATGGTAAGGGGCTTCCTTTTCTTCACATGAAAGCCGGTGGCTCTGTATGTCCTCCTTCTTATTTCACTGTTGATCATAAGATGCATTACCTTTATCAGGAAGGAAGAACAGTATTTAAATATGCTGTTTCCAATATGTCGGATATTACAGCGACTATTGCCGAAAAGAATGGTTTGAATAAAGATAATATCGACTGGGTAATTCCTCATCAGGCTAATCTGCGTATTATTGATGCGGTAGCTTCTCGTCTGGAAGTTCCCTTGGAGAAGGTAATGATCAATATTCAGCGATATGGTAATACTAGTGGTGCTACACTTCCGTTGTGTCTTTGGGATTACGAAAAGCAGCTGAAGAAAGGAGATAACCTGATATTTACAGCTTTCGGCGCAGGTTTTACCTATGGAGCCGTTTATGTGAAATGGGGTTACGATGGTAGTAAGAGATAATAATCATTAAACTACAAATACAAATGAACGCATCCGTATTCCGATGCGTTTTTTTGTCTGTAGCCAATAAAATGAAAGAATTATGCATAAGGCAGGATTTGTAAACATAGTAGGAAACCCCAACGTAGGTAAGTCAACACTGATGAATTTGCTGGTGGGGGAACGTATTTCTATTGCAACGTTCAAGTCGCAGACAACTCGTCATCGTATCATGGGAATCTTGAATACGGACGATATGCAGATTGTATTCTCGGACACTCCGGGAGTGGTGAAGCCAAACTACAAGTTACAGGAATCTATGTTGAACTTCTCAGAGTCGGCGTTGGTGGATGCGGATATATTGCTGTATGTGACAGATGTGGTAGAGAAAACAGATAAAAATGCGGACTTTATAGAGAAAGTTCGTAATGTCAAGGTTCCTGTCTTATTGTTAATTAATAAAATAGATTTGACCAATCAGGAAGACTTGGTCAAGTTGGTGGAAGCGTGGCATGAACAGCTTCCTCAAGCTGAAATTATTCCGATTTCTGCTACTTCTAAATTCAATGTGGATACGGTAATGAAGCGTATCAGGGAGTTGCTGCCCGATTCACCTCCCTATTTCGGGAAAGATCAATGGACAGATAAACCGGCACGTTTCTTTGTTACCGAGATTATCCGCGAGAAGATTCTGCTTTATTATGATAAAGAGATTCCTTATTCTGTAGAAGTGGTAGTGGAGCACTTTAAGGAAGATGCTAAGAGTATCCATATCAATGCTGTGATTTATGTGGAGCGTGAATCGCAAAAAGGTATTATTATAGGTAAGCAGGGCAGGGCACTGAAGAAGGTGGCTACCGAGGCTCGTAAAACGTTGGAACATTTCTTCCAAAAGTCTATTTATCTGGAAACCTTTGTGAAAGTTGATAAGGATTGGAGAAGCTCGGACAAAGAATTGAAGAACTTTGGGTATCAAATGGATTAAAATCGACTGTGATAGCCGTAAAACAAGAAAGAAAATGGGAAATTTAGTAGCAATCGTAGGACGTCCCAATGTGGGAAAGTCTACACTTTTTAATCGTCTGACCAAAACGCGTCAGGCAATTGTAAACGAGCAGGCAGGAACTACCCGCGACCGCCAATATGGCAAGTCGGAATGGGTGGGACATGAGTTTTCTGTCGTTGATACCGGTGGATGGGTGGTAAACTCGGGTGATGTTTTTGAGGAAGAGATCCGTAAACAGGTAAGTCTGGCCATAGATGAAGCGGATGTAATCTTGTTTGTTGTGGATGTAGTGAACGGGGTTACCGATTTGGATATGGCTGTAGCCTCTATTTTGCGGCGTACAAAGAAACCTGTTATTATGGTAGCTAACAAGACTGATAATAATGAATTGCAATATAATGCCGCCGAATTTTATAAATTGGGTCTAGGTGATCCTTATTGTATTTCTGCATTGAGCGGAAGCGGTACAGGGGAATTGTTGGATCTAGTGGTAGGTAAATTCAGTAAGGAGGGTGAAGAACTGCTGGATGAGGATATCCCTCGTTTTGCAGTAGTAGGACGTCCGAATGCCGGGAAATCTTCTATTATCAATGCCTTTATCGGGGAGGACCGTAATATTGTAACAGAGATTGCAGGTACTACCCGCGATTCTATCTATACCCGTTATGAAAAGTTTGGTTTTGACTTTTATCTGGTAGATACTGCCGGTATCCGTAAGAAGAATAAGGTAAATGAGGATTTGGAATATTATTCTGTCATCCGTTCTATCCGTTCTATTGAGAATTCGGACGTGTGTATTCTTATGCTGGATGCCAGTCGTGGCATTGAAGGACAGGATTTGAATATTTTCTCTCTCATTCAACGTAACCAGAAAGGTTTGGTAGTAGTGGTGAACAAATGGGATTTGGTAGAGAATAAGGATGCCAAAGTGATGAAAACTTATGAGGAAGCCATTCGTTCCCGTCTGGCACCGTTTGTTGATTTTCCCATCATCTTTGCTTCCGCTTTGACAAAACAACGTATTTTCAAGGTGCTGGAAACTGCAAAAGAGGTATATCAGGCACGTACTACCCGTATTCCGACAGCTCGTCTGAACGAAGAAATGCTTCCGTTGATCGAGGCTTATCCGCCTCCTTCAAATAAGGGTAAGTATATCAAGATTAAATATTGTACGCAGTTGCCAAACACGCAGGTTCCTTCTTTTGTGTTCTTTGCTAATTTGCCTCAATACGTGAAAGAGCCTTATAAGCGTTTTCTTGAAAACAAGATACGTGAGAAATGGAATTTGTCAGGAACACCGATAAATATCTTTATCAGACAGAAATAAAAATAGTGGTTAGTGGTTAATGATTTGGTTAATGGGCTTCGCCGTGATATTCCCAGATTATTAACCACTAATCATTTTATTATTATTTTCTATGTTCTTCCACTTCTCTTACCTTGCGGAGCAGATCAGAGGCGAAGATAAAATTATTCAGCCGTTCATTGGTAGCAGTAAACACATCATCTTTTGTCCCTTCCCATTCTTTATGCCCTTGGTAGATGTAGAGAATACTGTCACCGATTCCCATTACGGAGTTCATATCGTGGGTATTGATAATGGTTGTCATGTTGTATTCAGTGGTAATGTCGTGAATCAGTTCATCGATAACCAATGAGGTCTTTGGGTCCAGACCGGAATTGGGTTCGTCGCAAAATAAATATTGAGGATTCAAAGCTATGGCACGTGCTATAGCTACACGTTTCTGCATACCTCCACTAATTTCTCCCGGATACTTGTTCTGCGCTTCCATTAAGTTTACACGGTCTAAACAGAACTGGGCACGCTTTACACGATCACGATACGTGTCGTTGGAAAACATATCCAATGGAAACATTACATTCTCTAGTACGGTAAGAGAGTCGAACAAGGCAGCACTTTGGAAAATCATTCCCATTTCGCGGCGCAATGTCTTTTTTTCTTTTTTATTCATGTTAAGGAAGTTGCGTCCGTCATACAGGATCTCGCCCTTTTCAGGAGTCAACAGACCGACGATACACTTCATCAATACAGTTTTTCCAGAACCGCTTTGACCGATAATCAGATTAGTTTTACCATTGTTAAAAGTAGCATTGATATCCACCAATACGTCTTTTCCCTCGAATGATTTATATAATGATTTAACTTGTATCATCCCATTAAAAGTTGTGTTAATACTAAATCGGAAAATAGAATAAGCACACTGCTCATTACCACAGAATCTGTACTGGCTTTACCTACTGCAATAGAACCTCCTTCTACCGTGTAACCGAAATAAGCAGATACACTGGAAATAATGAAAGCGAAAAAGATAGATTTAATAAAACTGCACCATACAAACCATTCCTGAAAACTATATTGCAGACCATAGGCCAAATCCTCGGCATTCATGACTCCTCCGAACCAACAGGTGCAAAAAGCACCAATAATTCCCGAGAATATGCTGAAAATAACCAAAAAAGGAATCATTGTCATTAAAGCTATAATTTTAGGAAGAATAAGGTATCCAGCAGAATTGACTCCCATGATTTCCAATGCGTCAATCTGTTGGGTTACACGCATGGTGCCTATTTCGGAGGCAATATTAGAACCTACCTTTCCTGCCAGGATCAAACACATGATGGAGGAGGAGAATTCCAATAACATGATTTCGCGAGTGGTGTAGCCTACCACAAAACGAGGCATCCACGGGCTTTCGATGTTTAATTTGATTTGAATGGTAATTACGGCACCAATGAAAAAAGAAATCAGCAGTACAATACCGATGGAATTTACTCCCAACTGTACCATCTCATTGAGATATTGCTTGAAAAACATACGCATACGTTCCGGACGAGCAAAAGTACGTCCCATCAGCATGATATATTTCCCTACGGTTGTTATGGGTCTTATCATCATAGTTTTCACAATTTCCTGCAAAAGTAGCCTTTTTTGTCTATATAAATGCAAAAGAAGTTCTGATTTTCTGTTCTGTTATGCGTTTCCTAAACTTTTTTAGTATTTTTGTCGCAAAATACATGGATATGTCAGAGCAGGAAATAGAACAACAAAATACGGTGAGCGAAGACAACCGTATGATACTTCGTACAGAAAATCTGGTGAAGAAATACGGCAAGCGTACGGTAGTAAGTCATGTTTCTTTTGATGTGAAACAGGGAGAGATTGTAGGGCTGCTGGGACCGAATGGTGCCGGTAAGACTACTTCATTTTATATGACTACGGGACTTATCGTGCCGAATGAGGGGCATATATTCCTAAATGACTTGGATATTACCAGTTATCCTGTATATAAGCGTGCTCAGAATGGTATTGGATATTTAGCGCAGGAGGCTTCTGTCTTTCGTAAGATGAGTGTGGAGGATAATATTGCCTCTGTGTTAGAGTTAACTAATACTACTCCGGAATATCAAAAGGACAAACTGGAAAGTTTGATTGCCGAGTTCCGTTTGCAGAAAGTACGTAAGAATTTGGGAGACCAACTTTCTGGAGGTGAGCGTCGTCGTACGGAGATTGCACGTTGTCTGGCTATCGATCCTAAATTCATTATGTTGGATGAACCCTTTGCAGGAGTAGACCCTATTGCTGTAGAGGATATCCAGCACATTGTATGGAAATTGAAGGATAAAAATATCGGTATTTTAATTACCGACCATAATGCATTGGAAACGTTACGCTTGACCGACCGTGCGTATCTGTTATTTGAAGGAAAGATTCTGTTTCAGGGAACCCCTGAAGAACTAGCGGAAAATCCTGTTGTCCGTGAGAAATATCTAGGTACTAATTTTGTGCTTCGCCGTAAGGACTTTCAATTGGCGGAAAAGGACAGGCAGGAAAACAATGTATAAAACCGGAGACGTGGGATATAAAAAAAGCTCTGAATCTGTTCAGAGCTTTTTTTGATTGTATCAGATAAGTAATTAGTCTCTAGGTCTTGCTTCCTTGATTACCAATTGGCGTCCCATGAATTCCGAACCGTTCAGTTCATTCATGGCCTGGGCTGCTTCTGCATCATTTTCCATTTCAACAAACGCAAATCCTTTAGATTTACCTGTTTCGCGGTCTTTGATAACTTTTACAGAAGTAACAACTCCATAAGCCGCCATTGCTTGTTCCAAATCTCCTTCCTTAACACGGTAGTTAAGGTTTCCAACATAC
>NZ_JBCOCI010000103.1:7481-13472 GCF_040929485.1 Phocaeicola sp. RTP21198st1_B8_RTP21198_201120
GCTTTATCATACAAGCGGCATCTGATGATCCGCCACCTAGTCCGGCACCCGCCGGTATATGTTTGTACATGTGTATATCTACCGGCAACAGTCCGGGATAGTCTTTTTTTAATAACTTGTAGGCTTTTACTACCAGATTATCTTCGGGTTCACCCTCCAAAGGAGCTCCGCTTATGTGTAAAGTGTATTCTTTGTCATTGTTTTCCCGCCGCGTTACTTCCAGAGCGTCTTGCAGGTTTATCGGATAAAATATGGTTTCCAGATTGTGGTATCCATCCGGGCGCTTTTCTATAATATTAAGTCCCAAATTAATCTTTGCATTAGGAAATGTTATCATATTCTGTTCTTTAAATAGTTATTTTTAGTGTGTTTCGTTAGATTGTTGCCCGTTCTACAAAGATGCACGCCACCTTTTATCCGGACAGAGCGCCAAATATAGAACAAACTTTTCATTTTACCATATAAAAAAACCATTTACTGTCCAGATTGTTCATTTCTCTGTAGATTCAGGTTCATATTTCTTTTATTATTTTTGGGAATGGACGAGTGCCCAACTCAGCAAAAAGTTCTATCTTTGCCCTACTTTAAACAGATGACAATGGCAGAAACGAGAAAAATGACACGTACTCCCAAAACTTCGAAAGCAAAGCCTGTTGACGAATACGGACATTTACAGCCCCAGGCACCTGAGCTGGAGGAAGCTGTATTGGGAGCTTTAATGATAGAAAAAGATGCTTACTCATTAGTAAGTGAGATTCTTCGTCCCGAATCTTTTTATGAACGCCGTCACCAGCTTATTTATTCGGCTATTACCTCATTGGCTTTACGCCAGCAACCTGTCGATATCTTGACTGTGGCCGAACAATTACGCAGCACCGGTGAACTGGAAGATGCAGGCGGTCCTTTTTACATAACACAGCTAAGCGGCAAGGTAGCCTCTTCCGCACACATAGAATATCACGCACGTATCATCGCGCAGAAGTTTCTTGCACGCGAACTGATTACCTTTACCAGCAACATCCAGACAAAGGCTTTCGACGAAACCCAAGACGTGGACGACCTGATGCAGGAAGCGGAAGGAAAACTGTTCGAAATCTCGCAACAGAACATGAAGAAGGATTATACGCAAATCAACCCTGTCATTCAGGAAGCGTATGAGATGCTTCAAAAAGCGGCGGCACGAACGGACGGGCTGAGTGGTCTGGAAAGCGGTTTCCATGCATTGGACAAAATGACCTCGGGCTGGCAAAATTCCGACCTGGTGATTATTGCCGCCCGCCCCGCTATGGGTAAAACGGCTTTTGTGCTTTCCATGGCAAAGAACATGGCGGTAAATGCGAAAATCCCTGTGGCTTTGTTCTCTCTTGAAATGTCCAACGTACAGTTGGTCAACCGTATGATTGTCAACGTGTGCGAAATTCCGGGTGAGAAAATCAAGAGTGGCCAGTTGGCTCCGTATGAATGGGGACAACTGGATTATAAAATAAAAGAATTATACGATGCACCGATGTATGTGGATGACACACCATCCTTGTCCGTCTTTGAATTACGCACCAAAGCACGACGGCTTGTACGCGAGCATGGAGTAAAAATTATTATCATTGACTACCTTCAGTTAATGAATGCCAGCGGAATGTCATTCGGCAGCCGTCAGGAAGAGGTCAGTACCATTTCACGTTCACTGAAGGGGTTAGCCAAAGAACTGAACATCCCCATCATCGCACTGAGCCAGCTGAACCGTGGTGTGGAAAGTCGTGAGGGTATTGACGGAAAACGTCCCCAGCTCAGTGACCTCCGTGAATCCGGAGCTATTGAGCAGGATGCCGATATGGTATGCTTTATCCACCGCCCGGAATACTATAAAATCTACTCGGATGAAAAAGGGAACGACCTGCACGGTATGGCAGAAATCATTATCGCCAAGCACCGTAACGGTGCCGTAGGTGATGTACTGCTGCGTTTCCGTGGCGAATTCGCCCGCTTCCAGAATCCGGACGATGATGTTATCGTGCCTATGCCGGGTGAGGCGCCGGGTATTATCCGTTCCAAAATGAACGGTGGTGGCAACAATGTACCTCCCCCATCTCCTGATGCCGCACCTGCCGACAATAATCCGTTCGGAACCCCTATTCCCGAAGGACCTTTACCGTTCTGACATTTATTTATCCCTCACAGAATTAACACGGATTATTTCCCTCAAAGAAAAATCTGTGTTAATCTGAGTAATCTGTGATGGATAAATAACAGGATAAAAGAAAATAATTACTAAATTTGCAGGTCATTTTGAAATACATAAAAAATATCATATATGAATATCTCTTATAATTGGCTGAAAGAATACGTCAACTTCGATTTGACACCGGATGAAGTGGCCGAAGCGCTGACTTCCATCGGTTTGGAAACCGGAGGCGTAGAAGAAGTCCAAACAATTAAAGGTGGTCTGGAAGGTATTGTCATCGGCGAAGTGCTGACTTGCGAACCTCATCCCAATTCAGACCACATGCATGTTACTACTGTGAATTTGGGACAAGGAGAACCGGTACAGATTGTCTGTGGAGCTGCTAACGTAGCTGCCGGACAGAAAGTGGTGGTTGCCACATTGGGCACCAAACTATACGATGGCGAAGAATGTTTTACCATCAAGAAATCAAAGCTCCGCGGAGTTGAATCTATGGGTATGATCTGTGCCGAAGACGAAATCGGTATCGGAAACAGCCACGAAGGTATCATCGTATTGCCGGCGGATGCTGTTCCGGGTACTCCCGCTAAAGATTATTTCAATATCAAAAGCGAATACGTACTGGAAGTGGATATCACCCCGAACCGTGCGGACGCCTGCTCACATTACGGCGTGGCCCGAGATCTGTATGCCTACCTGATTCAAAACGGCAAACAAGCCACTTTAAAACGTCCGTCTGTAGAAGCGTTTAAAGTGGATAACCATGATATGGACATCGCCATTGAAGTAGAGAATACGGAAGCATGTCCGCGTTATGCCGGAGTTTCCATAAAAGGGGTAACTGTAAAAGAGAGTCCCGAATGGCTGCAAAACAAATTACGCCTGATCGGAGTACGTCCTATCAATAATATCGTGGATATCACCAACTACATCCTTCACGCATACGGCCAGCCCCTGCACTGTTTTGATGCAGATAAGATTAAAGGTGGGAAGATTGTAGTGAAGACTGTTGCCGAAGGTACTACATTCGTTACTTTGGACGAAGTGGAACGCAAATTATCCGACAAGGACCTGATGATATGCAACACAGAAGAACCGATGTGCATTGCCGGTGTATTCGGTGGTCTGGATTCGGGAACAACCGAGCAGACAGTAGATGTATTTTTGGAAAGCGCTTATTTCAACCCGACTTGGGTACGTAAAACAGCCCGTCGCCATGGATTGAGTACGGACTCTTCTTTCCGTTTTGAACGTGGTATTGACCCCAACGGAACTATTTATGCATTGAAAGAAGCGGCTTTACTGGTTCAAGAACTGGCAGGAGGTACTATTTCTTCTGAAATTAAAGACAACTACCCTGCCCCGATAGCCGATTTTACAGTAGAGCTGAATTATGAGAAAGTCCACTCACTGATAGGAAAAACCATACCGGTGGAAACCATAAAGAGCATTGTCACCAGTCTTGAAATGAAGATTGTGAACGAAACACCCGGAGGCTTGACTTTACAAGTTCCCCCCTATCGTGTGGATGTGCAACGTGATTGCGATGTAGTAGAAGACATTCTCCGTATCTACGGATATAATAATGTGGAGATTCCTACTACCTTGAAATCCAGCCTGACCACCAAAGGTGAAGTGGATTACTCCCAGAAATTACAAAATCTGATTTCAGAGCAACTGGTAGGTTGTGGTTTCAATGAAATACTGAACAATTCACTGACCGCCGCTTCCTATTACGAAGGATTGGAAACATACAAGAACGAAAATTTGGTTTACTTGATGAACCCATTGAGTAACGATTTGAACGTGATGCGTCAAACTTTATTATTCGGTGGTTTGGAAAGCATCCAGCACAATGCCAATCGCAAGAACGCCGATTTGAAATTCTTTGAATTCGGTAACTGCTATTTTTATAACGCAGAAAAGAAAAAACCGGAAAAAGTGCTTGCGGCTTATGCTGAAGAATATCATTTAGGATTGTGGGTAACCGGCAAACGCGTCAGCAATTCATGGGCCCATCCCGATGAAAACAGCAGTGTTTACGAATTAAAAGCATACGTGCTGAACATCTTTACCCGTTTGGGATTGAATTTCGGCAACGTGGTATTCGGTAACCTGACCAACGATATCTATTCAACAGCCATCAGCGTACACACACGTGGCGGCAAGTTATTGGCCACCTTCGGCATCATCAGCAAGAAGATTCAAAAAGCATTCGATATAGACAATGAGGTATATTATGCAGAAATCAACTGGAAAGAACTGATGAAAGCCATCAAGTCGGCTAAAGTCAACTTTAAAGAACTTTCCAAGTTCCCGGCTGTGAAACGTGACTTGGCTTTGTTGATTGACAAGAACATACAGTTTGCAGAAATCGAAAAAATAGCCTATGAGACTGAAAAGAAACTGCTGAAAGAAGTAGAATTGTTTGATGTTTATGAAGGCAAGAATCTGGAACCGGATAAAAAAAGTTATGCAGTGAGCTTCTTGTTACAGGATGAAAGCGCAACACTGAACGACAAACAGATTGACAAGATCATGTCCAAACTGATTGCTAACCTAGAAAACAAACTAGGTGCAAAACTAAGATAATAATAAAAATAACCATTATAAAACTACAATCCAATGGGAAGAGCATTTGAATATAGAAAAGCTACAAAGCTGAAAAGATGGGGCCACATGGCCAAAACATTTACAAGACTGGGTAAACAAATCGCTATAGCTGTAAAAGCAGGTGGTCCGGAACCCGAAAATAACCCGACCCTACGTGGTGTGATCGCTACTTGTAAGCGTGAAAACATGCCGAAGGATAACATTGAACGCGCCATTAAGAATGCAATGGGTAAAGATACCAGTGACTACAAAGGTATGACTTACGAAGGATATGGTCCTCACGGAGTAGCTGTATTTGTTGATACATTGACAGACAACACTACCCGTACCGTAGCAGATGTGCGTTCAGTATTCAACAAATTCGGTGGAAACTTGGGTACTACCGGTTCCTTAGCTTTCTTGTTCGACCATAAATGTGTATTTACTTTCAAGAAGAAAGAGGGAATGGATATGGAAGAACTGATCCTGGATTTGATTGACTATAATGTAGAGGATGAGTTCGACGAAGATGAAGAAGAAGGAACTATCACCATCTATGGTGATCCGAAGAGCTACGCAGCAATTCAGAAACACTTGGAAGAATGTGGTTTCGAAGAAGTGGGTGGTGATTTCACATATATTCCCAATGACTTAAAAGATGTGACTCCTGAACAACGTGAAACTCTAGACAAGATGGTAGAGCGTCTGGAAGAATTTGATGATGTTCAGACCGTTTATACAAACATGAAACCTGCATCTGAAGAGGAAGAATAAAATGAAAATAACCTATAAGACGCAAGGCACTTGCAGCAGCCACATCGAAGTGGAAGTAGAAGATGACGTTATTCAACAAGTTTTCTTTTGGGGCGGATGCAATGGAAACTTACAAGGTATCAGCCGATTGGTGAAAGGAATGAAAGTGGAAGAGGTCTTACAGAAACTGGAAGGTGTAAGATGCGGAAACCGTTCTACTTCCTGTCCGGATCAATTATGTAAGGCGTTGCGTGAAATGAAACAATAAAAAAGAGGCTGTCTTATCTTGTAATTCAAGTTTGAGACAGCTTCTCTTTTTTTCAATATATTATCTTACTTCCGGATCATTGTTCCGTTTCATTTTCTGTTCTCTTCAAGGCCCTTCAAAGGTTGATGGTCTTTACCTTACCCGGAATGATGGTCAGATGCACCGTTCCATCCTTTTCTATCTCCACCTTCTGATATCT
>NZ_JBCOCI010000104.1:0-13045 GCF_040929485.1 Phocaeicola sp. RTP21198st1_B8_RTP21198_201120
GCAAAATCCTGAGCAACTTTTTGTTGCTCAGGTACTTAAAAAGTTTAATTTATAATAGTGTTGCGGAATTAAGGATTTATATTTTTTCATCTTCCAGACATATAATAACTTATTGATTTTCAACCATCCACAACTAATCCCTACTTCCTCCCTTAACATATAGTAAGATAAATACATGAAACAAAGATTGAAAGGATTTTTTTACAATTCTTAGTCTTCATGAATACGAGAGCCTTATATGGCCTCTTAAAAAGATTGACAAACGATAAGACACTTCCCACAAAATATAAAGCGCATATTTATAGAGAACTATAAAGACTACATAGAATGCCATATAGAATCTCTTACCTGAAACTAAGGCTTCTCATACAGCCACAGAGCAACCGTATGAAAAGCCTTAACCAAACTGAAATTGCTTATCAATTGAGCAATTTGGGAAGTATTTGTACCTGATTAATGAGCAATTTGCGTATATTTGTTGTTGTTAAACAGAAAAGATAACATTCATGAGAACCAGACATCACATATTTTCCCAATTGCATCCCGGTAAAAGTATCCTTTGTTCATGCTGCATGGCACTGATAGTGTGCCTGTTTACCGCCTGTGACAGTAAACAGCCCACTTCCAGAAAACCGACCCTGACTGTCACCCTGGAGCCCTTGCGCTATTTCACAGAAACCATTGCAGGCGATAAATTCAAGGTAGTCAGCATGGTTCCGAAAGGAAGCAGCCCCGAAACCTACGACCCTACCCCCCAGCAGCTGGTCAATCTGGATAAGAGTATCGCCTACCTGCGCATAGGCTATATCGGTTTTGAACAAGCCTGGATGGATAAACTGACCACGAATGCCCCTCATCTGAAAATATTCGATACTTCAAAAGGGATAGATGTCATACAGGAAGCAGGATACAACCACGGTGACCATCATCACGAAGGGGGGATAGAGCCTCATATATGGAACTCCGCACGCAATGCCTCAGTAATCGCCCGTAATATCTACGCCGCCCTGAGCGAACTGGACAGTGCAAACGAGCCCTATTACAAACATCGTTTGGACAGTCTGCAACAAATTATCGCACAGACAGACACGGAAGTTCGTGACCGACTACAGAATGCCGACACCACTTTCCTCATCTATCATCCGGCACTCAGTTATTTTGCCCGGGACTATGGATTGAAGCAAATCAGCATTGAAGAAAGAGGAAAAGAACCCTCGCCCGCCCATCTGAAAGAATTGATAGAAACCTGCCGCCGGGACAATGCCCGGGTTATTTTTGTCCAGCAGGAATTCGATACGCGCAATGCCAGACTGATAGCAGATGAATTGGGGATTACCGTTGTTCCCATCAATCCGCTAAGTTACGAATGGCAGGAAGAGATGATTAATGTAGCAAAAGCACTTGCCAAATAATACAGCCTTATGACGAATCCCATTATACAACTTACAGACATTTCCGCTTCTTACGATGAGAAAACAGTGCTAAGCCATATCAACCTCACCGTATATGAGCATGACTTCCTAGGTGTAATAGGTCCCAATGGTGGTGGAAAAACCACATTAATTAAAATCATACTAGGATTACTAAAGCCTATTTCAGGCACAATCCGTTTCTATAAAAATGGAAAAGAAATACCCGAGATAGCCATGGGATACTTACCACAATACAACAGTATTGACAAGAAATTCCCCATTTCGGTGTACGAGGTGGTATTATCAGGGCTCAACAAGCAGAAATCCCTGTTCCACCGCTACACTCCCGAACAGCACGAACTAGTGAACCGGATTATTGCCCGCATGGGATTGGAAGGTTTGGAAAGCCGTGCCATCGGCGAACTGAGCGGAGGACAACTGCAACGCGCGCTCTTGGGACGCGCCTTGGTTTCAAATCCTGAGGTTGTCATTCTGGACGAACCCAATACCTACATTGACAAACGGTTTGAAGCCAAACTCTACTCCCTGCTGGAAGAAATCAACAAGGAACGGGCCATCATCCTGGTAAGCCATGATATAGGCACTGTGCTGCAAAATGTAAAAACCATAGCGTGCGTCAACGAAACGCTGGATTATCATCCCGATACGGAAGTACCCACCGAATGGCTGGAAGAGCATTTCGGATGCCCCATCGAACTGTTAGGACATGGAAACTTCCCTCACCGCATCTTGAAATGCCATCATCACGACGAATAAATCCGATTATCGTGACCTAAGTCTTTTCATGCGACAGGTTAAGCCCTATCCACCTTATCATTAAGCATTTTCTTACGGCAGACTTCTACAGTCGCCGGCAGTGCTCCGTACAGTCCATTGCAACAGACCGTACGGACCACTATAGCAGACTGTACAGTCCACTGTAGCGGTCTATACTAGTTTACCGTATAAAAGACCTTAACCTAGCCATTAATCAAGCTTAATCATAGAGTAGAAAAAGGTTAGGAATCCAACGATTCCCTCCATCTGCACAAACTGAAATTTCAGAACACAGCATACAAACCAGCAATAAAACATAGAAATTCCGTTAAGGACTGAAAGAAACATTTTCTGCCGCATCCCCGAAGGATAACACTAAATAACAGACCATTGTACCCCTATTCCAACTTTCTTTCGTATCTTTGCGCCCATTGAACGTTAACGAAACAATAATATATTCATGAAACAGTACAAATTAGTCAACAACCTGGTGGGTTGGTTCGCTTTTGTCATCGCAGCTTTTACTTACTGTATGACTATAGAACCGACAGCCAGTTTCTGGGATTGCCCGGAATTTATCACTACCGGATATAAATTAGAGGTAGGTCACCCGCCCGGCGCACCTTTCTTTATGCTTACCGCCAACTTATTCAGCCAATTTACAAGCGACCCCAGTCAAGTAGCCAGAATGGTCAATACCATGAGCGCTCTGATGAGTGCGGCTTGTATCCTATTCCTTTTCTGGAGTATAACCCATCTGGTGAAAAAACTGATATGCCCCGATGACAAGGAGATGACCTTAGGCAAACTCATCACCATTATGGGGTCAGGACTGGTAGGAGCCTTGGCTTATACATGGAGCGACACCTTCTGGTTCAGTGCCGTAGAAGGTGAGGTATATGCTTACTCCAGTCTTTTCACCGCAGTAGTCTTTTGGTTGATTCTAAAATGGGAATCCGTTGCCAATGAGCCTCACAGCGACCGCTGGCTGGTTTTGATTGCTTACCTGACCGGACTTTCCATCGGTGTGCACTTGCTGAACTTATTGTGTATTCCGGCCATTGTACTGGTGTACTATTATAAAAAGAATCCCGATGCTAACCTCAAAGGCAGTCTGTTGGCACTTACAGGCTCCATGGTGTTGGTTGCAGCAGTGCTGTACGGTATCGTGCCGGGCGTAGTAAAAGTGGGAGGATGGTTCGAACTGCTGTTCGTCAACAGTTTCGGTATGCCTTTCAACAG
The DNA here is from genome assembly GCF_040929485.1 of Phocaeicola sp. RTP21198st1_B8_RTP21198_201120. Lineage (NCBI taxonomy): Bacteria > Pseudomonadati > Bacteroidota > Bacteroidia > Bacteroidales > Bacteroidaceae > Phocaeicola > Phocaeicola sp. RTP21198st1_B8_RTP21198_201120. The sequence continues at coordinate 3,432 of NZ_JBCOCI010000104.1, forward strand.
CGGTCTGATTGTATATATCATTCTACTCGCCGCATCCATTATCTGGGGTGTTTACGAAAGCTATACGGAAAAGAGCCGCAAACGCATGAATATCTCCTTCATGGTAACTATCGCCATGCTGGGCATCCCCTTCTATGGCTACGGATGGAGCAGCGCCTTGATAGGCATTATCATACTAGGAATCTTGGGCGTTTATCTGTTTGCTGATTTGAACAAGAAATATCAGATTAGTGCACGTACTTTAAATACCTCTTTGCTGTGCATCATGATGATTATGGTAGGATACTCCTCGTACGCATTGATTGTGATTCGTTCTACCGCCAATACTCCGATGGACCAGAATTCTCCGGAAGACATTTTCACTTTAGGCGAATACTTGGGCCGTGAGCAATATGGAACCCGTCCTTTGTTCTACGGACAGACATACGCCTCCAAACCGGCACTGAAAGAAGTGGACGGAGGATGCGTATATGATGTGACGGAAGGCGCTCCCGTGTATCAACGGAAGGAGAAAGCGACTCCCGATGAAAAAGACAGCTACGAAATAGTGCGTCATAAGACCGATTACAAATATGCACAAAATATGCTCTTCCCACGCATGTACAGCGACGCACACGCACAGGCCTACGAAGACTGGCTGGGCGGCATCAAAGGCGTGCAGGTTCCTTACGACCAGTGCGGACAGATGGTGATGGTGAAAGTCCCGACCCAATGGGATAACATCAAGTTCTTCTTTATCTACCAGTTGAACTACATGTACTGGAGATATTTCATGTGGAATTTTGCCGGACGCCAGAATGACATACAGGGACAAGGTGAAATAGAACATGGCAACTGGATTACCGGAATACCGTTTGTGGACAAGTTCCTGGTGGGCGACCAAAGCCTGCTCCCCTCCGACCTGAAAAACAACAAAGGACACAATGTATTCTATTGCCTGCCGTTGATTCTGGGACTTATCGGTCTGTTCTGGCAGGCTTACAAGACAAGACGTATCACGACTCCCAATGGGGAAGAAATAGAAGAACCAGTAGGTATCCAGCAATTCTGGATCGTATTCTTCCTATTCTTCATGACTGGTCTGGCCATCGTACTTTATTTGAACCAGACACCGATGCAGCCCCGCGAACGTGACTATGCATACGCAGGTTCATTCTATGCATTTGCCATCTGGATAGGCATGGGTGTGGCGGGTATTGCCCAATGGCTGCAAGGCAAACTGGGTGAGAAACCAGCTTCCGTCATTGCAACTGTAGTTTGTCTGTTCGTACCCATCCAGATGGTGAGCCAGACCTGGGACGACCACGACCGCAGCAACCGTTATGTGGCACGCGACTTTGGACAAAACTACCTGAGCACCGTACAAGAAGAAGGTAACCCGATTATCTTTACTAATGGTGACAACGATACTTTCCCCTTGTGGTACAACCAGGAAACGGAAGGTTTCCGCACCGATGTACGTGTATGTAACCTGAGTTACCTGCAAACGGACTGGTACATCGACCAAATGAAGCGTCAGGCATACGACTCTCCGGCAGTACCTATCGAATGGAGCCGTCTGGAATATGTACAGGGGCATAATGAAGGAGTGGCTGTACGACCGGAAGTGATGGAAAGCATCAATAACTTCTACAAGCAGAATCCGGAAGAAGCCGCCAAGGAATTCGGAGACAACCCGTATGAATTGAAAAATATTCTGAAATACTGGGTACGCTCACCCAAAGAAGGTTTACAGCTGATACCGACGGACAGCATCGTCATCAAGCTGGACAAGGAGGCTGTGAAACGCTCGGGCATGATGATTCCCGACTCCCTGCATGGTGAAATCCCCGATTATATGAGTATCTCCCTGAAAGGCAAACGTATGCTGTACAAGAGCGAGCTGATGATGCTTGAGATGCTGGCAAATACCAACTGGGAACGTCCGTTGTACATGGCTATTACGGTGGGTAGCGACAATCATCTGAATTTAGGCAACAACTTCATGCAGGAAGGTCTTGCCTACCGCATCACTCCGTTCAACACCACCCAGCTGAACGCACGCATCGACAGCGAGAAAATGTACGACAACCTGATGAACAAGTTCAAGTTCGGAGGAATTGACAACCCGGATATCTACATTGACGAAACTGTGATGCGTATGTGCCAGACTCACCGCCGTATGTTTATACAGCTGGCTACTCAGTTGATAAAAGAAGGCAAGAAAGATAAGGCGTTGAAAGCCCTTGACTACTGTTCGGAAGTAATCCCAAGCACTACCGTGCCCCACGATTACATCATGAGCAGTTCCAAAGAAATGGCCGATGATTATCTGGCGTTAGGTGAAAAAGAGAAAGGTGAGGCTATTCTGAATGATTTGGCAAACAAATCGGTGGAATACATCACCTGGTACCTGAGTCTGAATGACCAACGTCTGCAAGGTTCATACGAGGACTGTCTGCGCAATTTCTATATTCTGGATGAAATCAACAAGAGCCTTGCCCGCGCAAATGCTGCCGGCGGTGTACAAGGTGAAGGCGAACAACAGAATAAATCGGATATGGCAAGCCACTATGCCAAGAAGTTTGAAGAGCTCTATGAGGTGTTCAACAAACGTGTAGGCGGCGGAGCAGGCAGAAAGTAAATAAAAGGTGTGGATTCTGCGGTGAATCCACACCTTTATATTTGTATAACCAACAAAAGCACACACATTCATGTTTATAGAACAACCCCCGCTGATACTCCGCTGGCTTTATCCACGCGCCTTCTGGCGAATGGACAAGAATGAAAAAGCGGTCTATCTGACTTTCGATGACGGGCCGATTCCCGAGATCACACCGTGGGTACTCGATTTATTAGACAAGTACAATATTAAGGCTACCTTCTTTTTGGTGGGCGACAATGTGCGCAAGCATCCCAAGGAATTCCAGATGATTGTAGAACGAGGACATCGTTTAGGAAATCATACTTTTAACCATATCCGGGGATTCGAATACCGAAGCAAGAATTATCTGGCCAATACGGACAAAGCAAACGAACTGATCCATACCAACCTGTTCCGTCCGCCACATGGCCACATGCGCTGGATGCAGTACATGGTGCTGCGCCATAAGTATCAAATAGTGATGTGGGACTTAGTAACCCGTGACTATAGCAACAAGCTGAATGGGAAGCAGGTACTGAGGAAAGTAAAACATTATGTGCGGAATGGTTCCATCATTACTTTCCATGATTCCATCAAGGCAGAGAAAAACATGAAATATGCCTTGCCCCGGGCCATAGAATGGCTGCTGGAACAAGGCTATGAGTTCAAGGTATTTGACTGATAAGGCCAAATACCTTGAGTTATTTACTTAGTATATGTAAATCCCAGTTTATTCAACCCATTCTGTACATCGGGATGGCTCATAAACAGTTTCCATAACAATCCCGAACGATAATTCTCTATCATCACTGCTATAGGGCCCTGGTCAATAGCCAGATAACGTTTCGGATACCAGTTATCCGTTTCACTGAAAGCATCATAAAAGCCATACGGGCCGAATACTTTCTCACCCATTCCATACAGATGACGCATTACCTGCAAAGAATATTCAGGAGTATAGACAATAGAGGATAAAGCGGCAGTCGGAGAAATCACTCCCAAATCTTCTTTCTCATTAGGAGCGTGTGCCGCATAACCGTTTACCGAATAACTGGCAGTCAATCCCCAACAATCCGGGCCAAAGCCGGTATAATGCTTGGGATTACGGATGCAGTAGGCACGGTTGACCAAGGTAAGATTACGCATTTCATTGAAATAACTGGGACAATATTTATCCTGCAAACCATTGGGATTCATGCCCAGAAAAGAATATTGCGCCCAGAACAACGGTCCTGCTTCCGTACCCTGATAACGAAGATGTAATTTAATCCCCTCTACCGTATGAGGAGAAACAATCTGTCCATTCTGTGCCCAGCCCTCATTATAAACCGTGGCAGGTATCCCATGAGTAGGAGAAGCAGCAGCCAGAATATACATAATCATACATTCATTGTATCCATGCACCGGAAAGTTCATGGCCCAGCCCTCTGTGGGGCTCCAATGCCAATAAAGCACATTTTGCCCGTTCTGACGGTAAAAGTTCCAGTCTACCTCACGCCACAATTTATCAATACGTGCCGCCAACTCTTTTTCATCCGAAGTGCCATTTACATAATATTGATGCACAGCCAGCAAGCCTTGCATCAAAAAAGCAGTTTCCACCAAGTCACCGCCATTATCTTTGGAACCGAAAGGCAATACTTTGCCTGTCTCACCATTCCACCAGTGAGGATAAGCCCCATGAAAACGGTCGGCTTTCTCAAGGAAAGTCACAATCTTGTCCATTCTTTCGAGCCCTTCCTGCCGGCTCACATAGCCCCGGTCTATACCGGACAGAATAGCCATGATGCCAAAACCACTTCCTCCCGAGGTTACCACCTCGGGTCCTCCTGCGGGATATACATTATCTATATGATAACGCTCACGAGCCATACCGCTATAAGGTTCGCCCCCCTCCCAGAAATATTGGAAAGTACGACGCTGGACAGTATCCATCAAAGCATCATCGGAAAGCGTGTCGGACGCCGATGCCGGACGCTTGTCAGAAGAAGCTGCCGGCTTGTTTTTACAAGCCAGCAATGAGAAAAGCAGCAACACCGCTGCACATAAGGGAATTCTTTTCATTTTTTCACAGGTTTAGGTTAGTGCAGCACAAATGTTGCTGTTTTCACATGCTGGCTGTCCGTACCAATCATCAAATCGAAAGCTCCGGGTTCGGCCACGTATTGTAACTCGTAATTATAATATTTCAATAAATCGGGAGTAATCTTGAAGGTTATCTCACGGGATTCACCTGCTTTCAGGAATACCTTTTGGAAACCTTTCAGTTCTTTTACAGGACGGGTACTTTCAGCTACTTTGTCACGGATATACAACTGCACTACTTCCGCACCATCCCTGCTTCCTGTATTTGTCAGTATCACTTTAGCTGTCAGACTTCCGTCCATAGGCATTGAAGTACGGTCCAACGTAATATCTCCATAGTTGAAAGTAGTGTATGAAAGCCCATAACCGAATGGATAAAGCGGTTCGTTGTCCACATCCAGATAGTTGCTACGGAATTTCTCAAACCATTTCCCTTCGTGCAGCGGACGTCCGGTATTCTTGTGGGCGTAGTACAAAGGAATCTGCCCCACATTCTTCGGGAAAGTCATAGTCAGTTTTCCACTTGGATTAATAGCGCCAAAAAGTACGTCACCAATAGCATAAGCAGCTTCGCTACCTCCAAACCATACGTTCAGAATCGCAGGAACATGAGCCTGTTCCCACTCCAACGTCAGCGGACGTCCGGTGAAAAGTACCAAGACTACAGGTTTTCCAGTTTTTAGCAGTTCCTTCAACAAAGTACGTTGTACATCGGGGATATCCAGTGAAGTACGGCTGCTGCTTTCACCGCTCATTTCTGAAGATTCGCCCAAAGCAGCTACTATGACATCGGCTTTCTGAGCTACCGTCAATGCTTCTTGCAACAGTTGGGCATCGGTACGGGCATCCCGATGAAGGCTGCGCCCGAAGAGAGTCGCCCGTTCTTCATAGGCGGCATCACTGGTCAGATTGCTGCCTTTAGCGTATAAGATGGTAGCTTTTCCGGCAGTCATCTCTTTCAAACCTTCTATCAGTGAAGGGGATTTATCCAGTATAGCGGCCACGCTCCAAGTTCCGGGCATATTGGTACGAGTATCTGCCAACGGGCCTATTACGGCAATATTACCCTGCATCTTCAAAGGAAGTACAGGTTGCACTGTGCTTCCGGACGGATTCGATCCTGCCCTATCGGTAGAAGGTTCGTTTTTCAGCAAGACAAAGCTTTCTCCGGCAATACGGCGGGCTACGGCACGGTGTTCCGGAGTGAAGATATCACGTGCGGGACGTTTCAGATCACAATATTTATAAGGATTGGCAAATAACCCTAATTTATACTTTGCCTCCAGAATAAGACGACAGGCAGTATCAATGGTCTGCATGGATACCTTTCCTTCCTGCACCGACTGTTTCAATGTTCCTACAAAAGCATCGCTCACCATGTCCATATCTACTCCGGCATTGACAGCACGGGCAGCTACGGTTTGCAAATCACCGATTCCATGGTCTATCATTTCATAGATTCCGGTATAGTCCGTCACCACAAAGCCCTGAAAGCCCCACTGGTTACGCAGCACATCAGTCATCAACCATTTACTGGCTGTAGCCGGAATGCCATCCACTTCATTAAAGGAAGCCATCACACTACCCACTCCGGCATCAACAGCTGCCTGATAGGGGAGCATGTACTCATTGAACATGCGTTGACGGCTCATATCCACCGTGTTATAATCGCGTCCGGCCTCGGAAGCTCCATACAAGGCGAAATGCTTGACACAAGCCATTATCTCATCATTGCGTTTCATCTGGCCGCCTTGATAGCCACGCACCATGGCTTTAGCTATCTCAGCACCCAGGAACGGGTCTTCCCCACTCCCTTCCGAAACACGTCCCCAACGAGGATCCCGGCTAACATCTACCATCGGACTGAAAGTCCAGGAGATACCATCCGCACTGGCCTCAACGGCCGCAATACGGGCCGATTCCTCAATGGCTTTCATATCCCAGGTACATGACAAGCCTAAAGGGATGGGGAAAATCGTTTCATAACCATGAATCACATCCATACCAAACAGTAGAGGTATCCCCAGACGGCTCTCTTTCACAGCCAGTTCCTGCACATCCTTGATACGGGCAACTCCTTTCAAGTTAAACAGTCCTCCTACTTCACCCCGTTTTATACGGGCTGAGATATCGCTGCTCTTTGCCTGTCCCGTAGTGATTTCACCGGTAACGGGCAAGTTCAACTGGCCTATCTTTTCTTCCAAGGTCATCTTTTTCATCAAATTATCAATGAAACGATTCATATCCTGAGGTGATTTCTGCGCATGCACACTCAGGGTGGCAAATAGCAGCATGGGAGCCACTTGCTTCATTCTTTGAAATATTCTATTCATCATCTTAAATAATGTGCTAATGTGTCAATGTACTCATAAGCCTATTGACATATTGAATAATTATAAATAATCAGGATTCTGTTTCAGCACTCCTTTCGACTTGTCTATTTCATCCTGCGGTATAGGCAAAAGTGCATTCTTCGGTTGATAATTCAACTTACCTGCCGCATGAAGAACTTGCTCGGCGATTCCCCAACGTACCAAATCATAGAAACGGTCGAATTCCAGTCCTAATTCCACCCTACGCTCGTGTCGGATTGCTTCACGCAATACCGATTGGTCCAAAGAAGTAATTTCAGGTAGTATATCCGGATTACCGCCACGCGCACGGGCACGCACCATCTCCAAATCCTTTTGCGCTTCCGAAGTATTACCTAACTCGTTTGCTGACTCCGCTGCCATTAAAACGACATCCGAGTAGCGGATCAGCCGGATATTCACCCAAAAGCCTTTATTGGTAAACTCCTGGCGCAATGCCGGATTGGTATAGGCTTTCTTGTTGAAGTAAGCACCTTCTGCCTGCGACACCGGGGACTCTCCGTATGGCGTATTGGTATTCTCCGGAGTAACAGGGTCGGAATCACTCTTACGGAAATAAAGCAAGGTGGCATCCTTACGGGGGTCACCAGGCTCAAAAGCCTCCGCCATCAGTTCGGTAGCCATGTGCCATCCCCAACCCAAATCCCATTTTCCGGAACCACGAATCCCCTGTACTTCACAGAATTGGCTTCCTATCTTATCACTTTGCGGCAAGGCGGCCGTAGACAAGCACTGCAACTCAAACACCGAACCACCGCTGTTCTCTCCCTCGTCAGTAAAAATCTTATCGTAAGGGGTATCCAGATTATAAATTTCTTTTCCCATTACATCCGAGGCTGCTTTGTACATATTCTGCCAATCATTGCGCATCATATAGGTACGGGCATGCAGGGAACGGGCAGCTCCCCACGTCAGACGTCCCAAATAGGCAGCCGGCCACTGTTCGGGAAGCAAATCTTCCGCATCTTTCAAGTCCTTGTCTATCTGTTCATAAATTTTGTCTACCGTTGTTTTGGGTACATTAGCCTCCGAAGCTTCATTTACCTTAAAGGTAACCAATGGAACCTCCCCGAAGGCTCGCACTAAATTAAAGTAACAGTAGGCACGGAAAAATAACGCTTCTCCTTTATTATAGAGGTCATTCTCTTCTGTCAGATGACCGGTCTCAATGGCATCCACCACCTCATTGCATTGATAAATAATCGCATAATTCTGACTCCAATAGGCCTTTATCAACCCATTGCTGGCATTGTACTGGAAATCATCATACATTGCCGCCTGTTCCGACCCGTCGCTGGAAATACTTCCTTTCTCCGAATCTTCGGAACGGAAACAATGAATAGCGAATGCGGGAGTTCCTGCAGTAATATTGAAATTACGCATCATGGTATAGATGTTGAATATCTTTCCTTCTGCCAATGCACCGGGATTATCATCCTCCGTGAACTGACCTTGAGGACTGCGGTCAAGGAAATCATTACAACCGGTAAAGGCCAGGATTCCTCCAATCGCCCAAATGTATAGTATATATTTACTTCGTTTCATAATCAATCAAAATGTAATATTGAGTCCAAATGTATAAATCGCAGGTACCGGATAACTTCCATTATCCACACCAAAAGCAATGGCAGAACCACCAAACTCAGGGGTGTAGCCGGTATTATGTTTCCAAGTTTTCAGGTTCTGAATATTGAAATAGGCTTTCAAAGCCTTCAAACCGATTTTGGATATCAGGGCCTTATCAAAAGTATAGCCCAATTGCAGGTTACGTATACGGAAGAAACTGCCGTCTTCTACATAATACTCCGAATTTTCAAAGTTAATGGCATGACCGGTATTTAGGACAGGTTGTGTATTGGATGTACCTTCGCCGTGCCAACGGTCCAGACGCTGCTCCATATAGTTGAACTGCGCCCAATTGTAATTGTCCCAAGTACGGTAAATCTGATTACCGCTTTGTCCCATCATGTCAATACCCAGTTCCCAACCTTTATAGGAAACACCTAATGAGATTCCATAGGTAACATCCGGAGTAGGATCACCAATCAAAGTACGGTCTGCCGGTGTAATCTCACCATCCCCATTCACATCGGCGAACTTCAAATCACCGGGAGTCACTGTAGCCAGTGTATTCTTGGGTGAAGCATCAATATCGGCCTGTGACTGATAAACACCATCTACCTTATATCCATAGAAGAAACCGATGGGATAACCCGCCATAGTATAGCTCTGGCTCTTGTCTCCGGCAATAATGGAATAGCCGTCTTGTACCAGACTCTTCACCTTATTCTTGATAGTAGTCAGGTTGACTCCCACATTATACCCCCAATCGCCAATCTGATCCCGCCAAGTGGCAGACAATTCCACCCCTTTATTCTCTATCTGTCCCAGATTTCCTATTCCGGGAATGGTTCCGGAAAGTCCGGGAACCTTTGCCAGCAAGTCCTTCGTATTCTTTTTATCCTTAATTCCGCAACACTATTATAAATTAAACTTTTTAAGTACCTGAGCAACAAAAAGTTGCTCAGGATTTT
>NZ_JBCOCI010000105.1:0-12826 GCF_040929485.1 Phocaeicola sp. RTP21198st1_B8_RTP21198_201120
AAAATCCTGAGCAACTTTTTGTTGCTCAGGTACTTAAAAAGTTTAATTTATAATAGTGTTGCGGAATTAAGGATTAACTCACCTTTTTCTCAGAAAAAAGAGGACGAACTTATATCCATAATCAAAAAAGATTAATTATCTTTGAGCGCAAAAATAAAAAATATTCTTATTATTAATGTGAAATATAATTAAGTTTCAAGTAGTTGACTCAAGAAACAACCTATATTTTTAAATTTTAATCTTTAAATTCAAAAAGTATGAGAACCTTTAAATCATTGATGATAAGCTTATGTATGGGTACAACCCTATGCATGTGTTTACCACAAACCACGACAGCACAAACCGTAAGTTCAGGAGATTCCTGGAAATGGGACAAAGGAACCATTGTGATTGACACTCCTGAACGTCCGTCCGGCCAGAAAAGTGTATTAGGCTTAACCATCCCGAAAATGGAAGTAGTCCGCGTAGGATTTGTCGGATTGGGAATGCGAGGTCCCGGAGCCGTAGAGCGCTTCACTTATATTCCCGGCACACAAATTGTGGCACTTTGTGATTATGAAGCATCTCGTGCAGAAAAATGTCAGGATATCCTAAAGAAAGCATCTATGCCGAAAGCTGCCATTTATTCCGGAGAAAAGGGATATGAAGAATTATGTAAACGTACAGACATAGATTTAGTTTATATCGCCGCAGACTGGTTGCATCATTTCCCCGTAGCAAAATGCGCATTGGAAAACGGTAAAAATGTAGCTATTGAAGTTCCCTCGGCCATGAACCTGCAAGAATGCTGGGATTTAATCAACCTGAGTGAAAAAACCCGCAAGCATTGCATGATTCTTGAGAACTGTTGCTATGACTGGTTTGAGATGAATACACTGAATATGGCACAACAAGGTGTATTTGGCGAAATAATCCGTGCCCAAGGAGCCTACATTCACAATTTAAGCCCGTTCTGGGATCATTATTGGAAAAACGGCAAAGAAGACAAACTAGGATGGCGTTTAGATTATAACATGAAACACCGGGGTGATGTATATGCCACTCACGGCTTGGGTCCTGTAGCACAAGCATTGGATATCCATCGTGGTGACCGTATAACCACTTTAGTAGCTATGGACACCAAATCTGTTGTTGGTAAAGATTTAGTGGAGAAGAGAACCGGCGAAGAATGTAAAGAATTCTACAACGGAGACCATACCACCACCCTGCTTCGCACAGCAAATGGGAAAGTTATTGAAATCCAACATAATGTAATGACTCCCCAACCTTACAACCGCTTGTACCAACTGACAGGAAGCAAAGGGTTTGCCAATAAATATCCCGTTGAAGGATATGCTTTGGATGCAGCACAACTGACCGCATCGGGCGTGCAACCCAAAGTAGACGATTTGAACTCTCACGGATTCTTACCCCAGGCAGAAATGGAAGCGCTTATTGAGAAATACCAGCATCCTATTTTAAAGAAATATGGTGAAATGGCAAAAGAAGTCGGCGGCCACGGCGGTATGGACTTCATCATGGATAGCCGTCTGGTATATTGTCTGCAAAACGGACTACCTTTGGACATGGATGTATATGACTTGGCCGAATGGTGCTGTCTGGCCGAACTGGGAGCTATCTCTATGGACAACGGCTGTGCGGCAGTAGCCTTCCCGGACTTCACACGAGGTGAATGGAACGTGACCAAAGGTTACAAACATGCATACGCTTCACCCGAAGACGAAAACGCAAGCATGGAAAAAGCAAAGGCTTTCACCGCGAAACTGAAAGAGCAGGGAGCGAAAGAATGGGCGAAAGAAGCCAAGAAAAAAAAGAAATAAATAGAAATAAACAAGAAAAAATGTGTCGGAAGTCACTCTGTCATAAAAGGTAGCCCAATTCTTCCGGCACATTTTTTTATGCCATTCTGAACGACAATCGTTTCCAGCTTTTATTAAGAATCAAAAAAAGGACGTAACCGGCATTCTTCGAATTTCTAGCCAAAGTACTTCGGCTTTAAGGAGAGTATCATCATAGGACGATTCAGCCAACCTGGGAAACCAGCTGACAGACCATCTGGCGGACGGATATAATGTGAGACTGGAGGAAATAGAAACCTTATCGGCAACATTGATCAGCCGGAAGATTACGGACAAAAAAACACAATCCGCTTCGGTACATTTTTGACAGCGACAGTCTGCTTTTTTAAATGAAAAAGCAGGATAACACGGATATAGTTTGTTGACTATCCGTACCATCCTGCCATCCGTTTTTACCCTACCTGCGTTAAAAGAACAGACTGTCAGCTTTACAGATTATTCTTGTAAATGTTCGCCATCACCTTCTGGTATTGATTCTCAATCTGCATATACGCCTGGAGATTCTTATAAATATTTTCCGTTTCCACAAAATATTCAATCAATGAAATTTGTCCCTCGGTCAATGCTTGCTTCAATAAATCCAGCGAACGGTACATCAAAGGAACATCATACGCATTCATGGCATCCTTCAACTGCTGCATCTCATTGAAGAGAGACATCAGAGAAGCTTCAACCTGATCTTTAGCATTTTCTTGCATCAATTGTGCGCTGATAGCCTGTGCCTTGGCTATCTTTACCTTTTTACGATTCTGAAACAAAGGCAAGGAGCCCCCTACCACAAAACCATTCATCGAAACCGCATCATCCGTGTTACGGCGAAAACCGGCTTCCAGTTTCGGCAACCATCCTTGACGGTCTACCGAAACCTGCTTCTCGGCGGCACGGGCAGTGGCGACGGCGGCCTGCAAGTCAAGGTCTGATGCCATCACTTCATCCCGCATGACATTGTAATCATTGATTTCCTGTATGGCAGGGTATGTGGTTTCAGCAAATTCTAAAGGCATGTTGCCGTTCATGGCAAGCAGAGATTGCAAGGCAGTGCGGTGGGCTGCGCTGTTTTGGGCAACTTCCGTCTGCACATTCATACGTTCCATTTTGATTTTATTGACTTCCAATATGTTCGCATCACCGGTAGTCAGACGCTTTTCATAAAGTGCCTGTAATTCATCTGCATTTTTCATACGGATATCCATCAATGTTTTTTCCTGATTCAACAGAATAAGGTCTAGACAGAGATTCTTCGCATTCAGCAGAATATCTCGGCGAGCAGCCTGTTGTTGCTTGTCCACCGCTTCGTTCTGCAAAGTAGCCTGCCGATTGCGGACAATATACTGAGTAGGGAAATCAAAACCTTGTGAAGCGACAAGTTCCGTACCGTGCCCCCCTTCGGCACCATTACTGTAAAAAGAACTGTAGCTCACTGTAGGGTCAGGCAAGTTGTTGTTTGTCCGGTTTTCCATCTTGGTTGCATCGGCTGCATGTTTCTGCGCCTTGAGCTCTTTATTATTCTGCTCGATGCTTTTCAAAATGTGCTCAATACTCTGGGCCTGCGCCAGCAAGGGAGAGCAGAAGGCTATTATAAATAAGATTCGTTTCATATATTTCTATTATTTCTTCTTTCGATTCATCAGTTCATAAACAATCGGAATAATGAAAGCGTTCAAGAAAGTCGATGTCAAAAGACCTCCCAGAATAACTTTCGCCATCGGACTTTGTATCTCATTACCCGGCAAATCGCCACGGAACGCCAAAGGTATCAAAGCCAACGCGGAAGACAATGCAGTCATCAGGATAGGGTTCAAACGGTCTAACGAACCGTGAAGAATGCTTTCTTTCAAATCCATACCTTCTTCGCGCAACGTATTGTAATGACTTATCAACAACATACCATTACGGGTAGCAATACCAAACAACGAGATAAAGCCGATAATAGCCGGAATGCTTATCTCACCCGTTGTTATCATCAATGCAAATACCCCACCAATCAACGCCAAAGGCAAATTCAACAAAATGACTCCACTTTGGGCTGCATTCTTAAACTGGGTATAAAGCAACAGGAAGATAACTACGATACTCATAAACGAAGTGAGCATCAGCGTACGGCTGGCCGCCTGCTCGCTTTCAAACTGACCGCCATATTCCACATGATATCCTTCGGGAAGCTTGATTTGCGCATCAATCCGTTCCTGTATATCATTCACCACGCTGCGCAAATCACGGCCGCTGGTATTGGCTGAAATCACAATCTTACGCTTCACGTTCTCACGGCTGATGGTATTCGGTCCCATGGCAGAAATCACATCGGCTACATAGTTGACAGGGATTTTCTGACCGTCACCGGTATCAATCATCAGGTTACGCACTTTCTCCATCTCATCACGCACCTCGTCCTTGGTACGGACAATAAGATTAAACGCTTTGCCTTCTTCATATACCTGCGAAACAACTTCACCCGCCATGTTTACAGATACAAATTCGGCAAAGTCCGGCAAGGAAATACCGAATTTGGCAAGCATCTCGCGTTTGGGAACAATCTTGAGCTGCGGACGTTCGATTTGTTGTTCCACATTCAAGTCGGCAATACCCTCCACGCTACTGATAGCATCCTTTATCTGATTACCGATGGCAAACATCTTGTTCAAATCGTTACCAAACAGTTTGATGGCAATGTTGGCCTTGGTACCCGAAAGCATGGCATCGATACGATGGCTGATAGGTTGGCCTATTTCGATATTCGCACCGGTAATGGTAGATAACTTGGCACGCACATCGGCTACCAGTTCCTGACGGGAACGGTCTTTCAATTCAAACGGAGCCTCAATTTCACTCACGTTAACCCCTAGTGCATGTTCATCCAGTTCGGCACGTCCCGTTTTACGGGCTACAGTCTGTATTTCGGGAATAGACATCAGCAACTCTTCCGCACGGTGTCCCATTTTGTCCGATTCTGCCAAAGAAATTCCCGGCAATGAACTGATATTAATGGTGAACGAACCTTCATTGAAAGATGGCAGAAAACTACGTCCTAATGCAAAAAACATAACCAATGCCACCGCAAACAGTCCACCTGTAAAACCCAATACTACGGATTTATGATTCAAGGACCATAACAAGGTATTGCGGTAATGCTTTTTCATCCATACGGCTACAAATGCCTCTTTGGGTAATCCTTTACTTTTATTATTACCTAACAGATAGCTGCACAGTACCGGAGTCAGTGTCAAAGCCACTACCGTAGAAGCAAACAACGCCACAATAAAGGCAATGCCCAGCGGAACCAGCATACGACCTTCCATTCCTGTCAGGAAGAACAAAGGAACAAAGCTGACTACAATAATCAAGGTAGAGTTCAAGATAGGCATACGCACTTCTTTCGAAGCATTGAACACGACTTCAATCACGCTTTTACGTTCCCCTTCGGGCAACAAGCGGTTCTCGCGCAGATGTTTCCATACATTTTCCACATCCACAATAGCATCATCCACCAACGAACCAATGGCAATAGCCATACCACCCAAACTCATGGTATTGATGGTGAGCCCCATATAGTGAAGAGTCAATATAGAAACAATCAATGACAACGGAAGGGTTACCAATGAAATAACCGTGGTACGTACATTGGCAAGGAACAGGAAGAGAACAATCACCACAAAAATAGCACCTTCATACAACGAATCCTTCACATTGCCGATAGAACTTTCAATAAAACGGCTCTGACGGAAAATATCTGTAGAAACGTGCACATCAGCCGGAAGATTCTTCTGCAAATCCTTCAATGCGGCTTCTAATTGCTCTGTCAGTTCAATAGTCCCAGTCTTGGGTTGTTTGGTAACGGTCAGCAGTACGGCAGGTTTTCCTCTCTCCGAAGCAGTACCTAGTTTTGGTTCCTGCGAACCGATCTTCACATCGGCAATATCCTCCAATGTAACGGGCACCCCTTCCACCGTCTTAATGACGGAACGTGACAACTGAGCCACATCATGGCTGGAAAGCACCCCACGAACAATATATTCGTTTCCATATTCATAAATCACTCCGCCATTGGCATTCTGATTCATGTTACGGGTAACGTTCATCACCTCTGTCAACGTAACATTGTAATGTTTCATGCGGGCAGGGTCAAGCAACACCTGATATTCCTTGATATCACCTCCTAGCACGGCAACCTGTGCCACACCTCCCGTAGAAAGCAGGCGCGGACGGATAGTCCAGTCTGCCAGTGTACGGAGATCGAGCATGGAAGTAGTATCCGAAGTCAGACCGATAATCAGCAATTCACCTAAAATAGAGGATTGAGGTCCCATGGTAGGTTTACCTACATTCTCGGGCAATTCCTCGCTGACCAAGGACAATTTCTCACTAACAATCTGACGGGCCAGATAGATATCAGTATCCCATTCAAATTCCACCCACACAACGGAAAAGCCATTGGTGGAAGATGAACGCACCCGGCGCACATTGGTCGCACCATTCACAGCAGTTTCTACAGGGAAGGTTACCAATTGTTCCACCTCTTCGGCAGCCATACCATTCGCTTCAGTCATAATCACTACAGTCGGCGCATTCAAATCGGGGAACACATCGACTTCCGTATGAAAAGCCGTGTAAGTACCGCCAATAAGCAGCAAAACCGACGCCACCAGAACCAATATACGGTTTTGAAGGGAAAAATGTATAATTTTATTTAGCATAGGGCGGCTTGATTAATGTTCATGACTATGAGCCGGAATCGCATTGCTGGCCGATGCTAATTTCACCTGATAGGCTCCTTTTGTTACCACACGGTCACCGGCTTTTAACCCCGTAAGAATCTGAACTTCCTTTCCGTCACTAGCCCCCAAAGTCACTTCCTGTTTCTTATACCCTTCTTCATCCAATTGCAGATAAATAAAATACAAGCCCTGTTCTTCGGTCAATGCTGTAACAGGTAAGGCCAGCACATCGGGCATTTCCGACGAGAGCAGATACACCTCCACATACGAACCGGGAATCACATCTCCCCGATTATCAAATTCGAAAGTAACAGGTACATAGAAAGAAGTACCACCGGATGCTTTACCATAAGAAAGCAGATGCCCTTTCAACTCACCCAACTCATATACCTTATTATCGTATGGAGTCTTGAAGTTTGCCGACTGGATGCTATGCAGATAACCATAATATTTCTCGGAAACATCTGCACGAAGGAACAGACGACGGTTCTGAGTGATACTCACCAAAGGCTGGCCTACCGACACATAATCACCTTCCTTCACCAGACAATTCTTGATATAGCCACCTAAAGGAGCTGTAACGGACACACCTGTCTTGGTCTGGTTCTTTGAAATAGCCTCGTATGCCAATAATGCATTTTCATAACTCTCCTTAATGGCATTGAAATCTTTCTGTGATATTATCTGACTTTTTACCAACTTGGCGGCACGTTCATATTCTTTTTTGGCGGTTTCATATGCGATACGGGTACGTTTTACAGGGTCTCCGTCCGGCATATTCTCAGCAGAGATATTCAGAATGGGAGCCCCCTTGCTCACACTCATACCGTCCGTTACCGGATGGCGGAAAGAAACCACACCGGCTACATTGGCAACTACTACGCTTTCATCACCTTGTGCCGCCTGTACCTGTCCGCTGGTCGTTATTACCTGACGGAATGATTTAGGCTGGATTATTTCCGATTCTACTCCAGCTGCTTTCGCTTTTTCCGGAGCCAGGATTATCTCATCGGAATGTCCGGCTGCCATCTCTGCCTCGTGGTTATGTCCTTCGTGGTTTTCACTCGCATGATCGTGTTCCTCATGCTCGTGATCATGGCCTTCATGATCATGATTATGTGCTTTTTCCGTTTCATGACTATGCCCCTCATGGTCATGTTCCGATTTACTGTTGCAAGAGCCTAAAAGAAATAATCCCAAGACTCCCATAAAGATAAGTTTCTTCATGATGATATAATTTGTTCTTACTTTTTTATTAAATACAAAATTAGCGTAAAGAAAATGCAACAAAGTTGCGGATAAAAAGATAAACTTTCTATCTGTTAAGCAAGAACATCGCAAGGAGGAGCACGCAACCCCTTTACGTGGGGAAGACACGTAGAATGCAGTTTTTCTAAATAGTAATTATAAGGTAATGTGTTGTGTTCTGTCAACTGCAATGAAAGCGCCAATACATCCGTTACCGTATATAGCAACAAACAAAACGAATAATCAGGAGAAACACTGTCCTGAGCCCGATCCGGAGTTACACTTTTAAACTTGGTCACGCATCCGGCATTACATGTATGATTCTCATCGGAACTATTATGCTGCTGATGCTGTACAGAACATTGACAGCCGCACAAAGTCATATCATGCTGCAAGCAAAGGATTTCCCGGTGATGATGATGAGGCAGAACAGATGCAGTCAACATGATTATGCTGACCAACATTAATACCCATGCTATATATCGTCTCCGTTTCATCGGGCACAAAAGTAGGTGTTTATCATGTAAATTCCAAAAAGAAAGCATGGTAAATGCCAAATTATCAGCAATTACCATGCTTTTTATTATCTTTTATGTATAAAGCTTACCAAATAGAGACACGTTTTTCAGGAGCCAAATACATAGGATCCCCCTCTTTAATGCCAAAAGCATCATACCATGCACCAATTTGAGGGAGTGCTCCGTTCACACGCCATCTGCCCAATGAATGTGGATCAGACTTTGTTTGCAAACGAATCTGCTCGTCGCGGATATTGCCAGCCCACACTCCGGCGTATGACAAGAAGAAGCGCTGTTCCGGAGTAAATCCGTCTTCTACTGGTAGCGGAGCATCTTTTGTCGCATTCTTAAACGCTTGGAAAGAAACCTGCAAACCACCATGGTCGGCTATATTCTCACCTAAAGTCAAAGAACCGTTGGCATTGAGTCCCGGCAAAACCTGAATGCTATCAAAGAAATTCACCATTACCTGAGCACGTTCTTCAAAACGTTTGGCATCTTCGGCTGTCCACCAATCTTTCAAATTACCATCCTTATCGAACTGACGTCCCTGATCATCGAATCCATGAGTCATTTCATGACCGATAACCACGCCAATAGCTCCATAATTAAATGCATCATCAGCATTCATGTCAAAAAACGGATATTGAAGAATACCTGCCGGAAAACAAATCTCATTCGTGGTCGGATTATAATATGCATTGACAGTCTGCGGAGTCATTCCCCATTCATCTCTGTCAACCGGCTTGCCTGCCTTGGACAACATATAATCCAGTTCGAATTCTGTAGCACGCTTCACATTGGCCCAATAAGAATCTTTTTCAATATTCAAACCGATATAATCCCTCCACTTATCAGGATAGCCTACCTTTACATAAAAAGAATTCAACTTCTCAATAGCTTTAATCTTTGTGCTGTCACCCATCCATTCCAAATTCCGGATACGTTCTCCCAATGCGGTCTGCAGATTCTTTACCAACTGCACCATACGTTCTTTTGCGGCTGCCGGAAAATATTTCTCCACATACATCTGACCTACCGCTTCACCCAGTACCCCATTCACAGTACTTACGGCACGCTTCCAACGAGGTTGGTTAGCCTGTTTACCGGATAGTGTTTTTCCATAAAAATCAAAGTTTTGTGCTACCAAATCATCACTCAAGTAACCGGCAGCCCTGTCTATCAGATTCCATTGCATATAAGCGATCTGATTTTCAACCGGCAAGCTATTGATAATTTTCTCAACCTCTTTAATCGGCTCCACTTGAGAAACACTCAGTTCAGTCACCCCTTTCACGCCTATACCATTCAAGAAAGCATCCCAGTCAATGCCCGGAATCTCTTTCTTTAATTCATCCAAAGACATTTTATGATAATTGGCCGCAGGGTTACGCTGTTCCACCGCACTGAAAGAAGCTTTCGCAATACGGGTTTCGATATCCATTACAGCCTCCATTTTCTTTTTAGCGGCAGCCTCATCAAAACCAGCCAATTGGAACATCTTTACAATATGTTCTTTATACTTATTACGGATATTGGTAGTCACATCATCATTGTCCAAATAATATTCTCTTTCACCCAGACTGATACCCCCTTGATACAATTGAAACAAATTGCTCTTGCTGTCCATGATATCGGCACCCACATAGAAACTGAAATAAGGGAATACACCGCTATGAGCCAGTTCCGCCATCAAAGGAACTATTTCCGATTTATCCTTCACTGAAGCAATCTTTTCCAAATCAGCTTGAATAGGAGTTACTCCATCCGCATTCAGTTTCACACTATCCATAGCCAGATTATAGATATCCCCTATTTTCTGACCTATTGTACCTTGCGCATTCTGTCCGGCAGCAATTTCCACAATCAATCCTTTCAGTTGTTCCCGGTTATTTTCGGCAAGCATATCGAATGAGCCAAAACGGGAATATTCATTGGTCAGAGGGTGTTTCTTCATCCATCCGCCACAAGCATACTGATAAAAATCAGCTCCTTGAACAGCCGTAGTGTCCAAATTTGTCAAGTCTATACCCGAAGTCATGACGGCTTCCTTTTTACTGTCGCATCCGGCAGCTACTGCCAGAGCCAATACAGCCATTGGTAAATAATGTTTTGCTTTCATTTGTTCTATATATATGATACATATTAACTTCCCTGCATCTCTTCTAATTCCATAGAAACGGCCTCCCATTCTTCTACCGTCTGATCCAAGTCCTTTTTCAGTTTCTGATGCTTTTCATACAAAGCCATATCCGATGCACCTTCGGGAGTAGCCATATCGGCTTCCACCCCGCTAATCTCAGTTTCCAGCTTTTCTATTTTTTGTTCACAATCCGCAATTCGTTTCTCCAATTTACGAATTTTCTTATTCAATTCCTTTTGCGCCTCATAAGATAATTTGTTCTCACTGACCGTTTCGGGTTCTTCCTTTTTAGTGGCAGACACAGTAGGAGAAGCCGAAAGCTGCAACTCATTCAGACTCTCTATTTTCTTTTTCTGTAAAAAATCATAAATGCCGCCAATGTGTTCTTTTACTACTCCACCTCCAAATTCATAAACTTTGGTCACCAGTCCATCCAAGAACTCACGGTCATGAGAAACAACAATCACCGTTCCATCAAATTCCTTGATAGCTTCTTTCAATACATCCTTTGAGCGCATATCCAGATGGTTGGTAGGTTCGTCCAAAATAAGGAAATTCACCGGTTCTAACAAAAGTTTTATCATGGCAAGACGACTCCGCTCCCCACCCGACAGTACCTTTACTTTTTTATCAGAAGCCTCGCCTCCAAACATGAATGCTCCCAGAATATCACGAATTTTTAAACGAATATCCCCTTTTGCCACATAATCAATCGTATCAAAAACACTCAGATTTTCATCCAGCATCTGAGCCTGATTCTGAGCAAAATAACCAATCTGTACGTTGTGCCCGATGGTCAGTTTACCTTCGTATGGGATTTCGTCCATTATACATTTCACCAAAGTGGACTTACCTTCCCCGTTCTTTCCGACAAAAGCCACCTTCTCACCTCTATTAATAGTCAAAGTCACATCGTGGAAAACAAGATGACTGCCGTATACTTTCTTCACCCCGTCACAAATGACCGGATAATTGCCGGAACGCATGGCAGGCGGAAACTTCAACCGTAAGGCTGAATTATCTTCATCATCAATTTCAATAGGAACTATTTTTTCCAATTGCTTGATGCGGCTCTGCACCTGGACAGCCTTGGTAGCCTTATAACGGAAACGCTCTATGAAATCTTCCGTATCCTGAATTTGCTTCTGCTGGTTCTCGTATGCACGCAATTGCTGCTCACGACGCTCTTTGCGCAATACCACAAACTCATCGTAAGCCACTTTATAATCATAGATATGCCCGCAAGATATTTCAATCGTACGATTGGTCACATTATTAATAAATGCGCGGTCGTGACTCACCAATACAACGGCCCCCGCACTTGTCTTCAAAAAGTTTTCCAACCATTGAATGCTTTCTATATCCAGATGATTGGTAGGCTCGTCCAACAGCAACACATCGGGCCGTCGCAACAACAACTTGGCCAACTCTATACGCATACGCCAACCACCACTGAACTCGGATGTAGGACGGTTAAAATCTTCCCGGTTAAATCCTAACCCCATCAATGTACGTTCTATCTCAGCCGTATAATTGGTACCTCCCATCATCAGAAAGCGTTCATTGTCATGTGTGAATTTCTCAATCAGTTTATGATAGTTTTCTGAATCATAGTCTGTTCTATCCGCCAATTCCTGATTCATTCTCTCAATACTAGCCTGCAAGTCAAAGATATGTTCAAAAGCCATCTCCGCCTCTTCCATCACAGTATGTTTATCACTCAGAATCATGACTTGAGGCAGATAGCCTATCGTCACATCACGCGGAACAGAAACACTACCTGAAGTAGGCGCCTGTATTCCTGCCAATATTTTAAGCATAGTAGACTTACCGGCCCCATTCTTCCCGACCAGCGCAATACGATCTCTCTTATTGATAACGTATGACACGTCCTCAAACAGAGGCGTTACTCCAAACTCTACTTTCAAATTATCTACTGAAACCATTCGTTTTTATCCTTTTGCAAAAGTGGCAACAAATATACGGTTTTATATGTAAAAAAGATAAAATACAAGTAAATAAAAAAGGTCCTTATCCTTAACAAATAGGATAAAAGTATTAAAACGTGTTAGAGAACATATTTTTTTAGTTGTTTTATTTGCAAAATTCACTAAAGTCCGTACCTTTGCAATGTGTTTTTCATAGTATTAGATTTAAGGTTAACAAAGGTTGGAGCAAGGCGTTGCTCCTTTTTTTATGTCTACATTTTCGAGAAGAGATTTTTTCACTTTATACTTTACTCCTGCTAATTTCAAACTAGAACTTAATGACCTCAAATCCGCAACTAAGCCCTTGAACGTCCTTATTGCGTTTACACGTCCTCTCATTACTGAATTTGCAGATAAT